>JALHUC010000290.1 GCA_022865845.1 bacterium
AAACAGGGTTCCATTGAGAATCCTGTTTTTCAGGTCCCCATATCCCAACTATTCAGATACTTCACCTGCTCATCTGTCAGGATATCGATTATCGCTCCCTCGGACGCAAGCTTCAGCCGGGCGATCTCGTGGTCCATGTCCTGGGGAACCGGGAAGACCGTGTTCTGAAGGTTCTTTGCCTCTTTCACCATATACTCGGCAGAAAGGGCCTGGTTGGCAAAGCTCATGTCCATGACGCTTGAGGGGTGCCCCTCGGCGGCCGCCAGGTTAATCAGCCTCCCCTCCGCAAGGACGTAAACCCTTATACCGCTGCCCAAGGCATGTTCCACGACAAAGGGCCTGATCTCTCTCTTGCTCTGCGTGATCTCCTCGAGACCTTCCAGATCCAGCTCCACGTTGAAATGCCCGGAGTTGGACACGATGGCCCCGTCCTTCATAACGGCGAAGTGTTCCTTGCGAATGACATGAATATTCCCCGTCACGGTACAGAAAAAATCGCCTAGTGGGGCGGCCTGCTCCATGGGCATGACTGCAAAACCGTCCATGAGGGCCTCCAGGGCGCGTACCGGATCGATCTCGGTTACGATCACCCGCGCTCCCATTCCCTGGGCACGCATGGCCAAACCCCGGCCGCACCAGCCGTAACCGACGACAACGAAGTTTGATCCGGCAATAAGCCGGTTGGTGGCTCTGATAATTCCGTCGACCGTACTCTGACCAGTACCGTACCTGTTATCGAAAAGGTGCTTGGTGTCGGCGTCGTTCACGGCAACGATCGGGTACTTCAGTACACCATCCTTGGCCATGGCCTGAAGTCTGATAACCCCGGTTGTCGTTTCTTCGGTCCCCCCAATGATGTGTTCAAGGAGGTCGGTCCGCTCCGAATGAATCACTGAGACAAGGTCTGCCCCATCGTCCATAGTGAGCTGAGGTTTGGTATCCAAAACAGCCTCTATGTGGGAGTAGTATGTCTCATTGTCCTCACCCTTGATGGCAAAAACAGGGATCTTATCGTGCTGGACCAGGGAGGCGGCAACGTCGTCCTGGGTACTCAGTGGGTTGGAGGCACAAAGGCACGCCTCGGCCCCGCCAGCCTTGAGGGTTTTCATCAGCTGTGCCGTTTCTGTTGTCACATGAAGACACGCAGCGATCCTGACACCCTCAAGAGGGCGTTCCTTTTTAAAACGCTCCTCAATAAGAGCCAGGACGGGCATGTTTTGGGCTGCCCATTCGATCCGAAGTTTTCCGCTCTCGGCCAGACTTTTGTCCTTGATATCGTATTTCATATTATTTCTATGCCCCCACCGCTGACTTGAGCTCATCAACCCTGTCGGTCCGCTCCCAGGTGAACTCAGGTTCCTCGCGCCCAAAATGACCGTATGCAGCTGTCTTTAAATAGATGGGCCGGAGAAGGTCCAGAGCTTCAATGATTTGTCTGGGCTGAAGCGGGAAAACCTCGCGGACAGCCTTGGCAATTCGGTCCGGTGAAACTTTCGCGGTCTTAAAGGAGTTGATCATCACCGACACCGGATCGGCCACCCCGATAGCATAGGCCAACTGCACTTCACACTTGTCTGCCAGACCGGCCGCAACGATATTCTTGGCAATGTACCTGGCCATGTAGGAAGCGGACCTGTCTACCTTGGAGGGGTCCTTGCCGGAGAAACAACCGCCGCCGTGGCTTCCCTGGCCACCGTAGGTGTCAACAATGATCTTGCGGCCAGTAAGGCCGGTATCACCCATGGGGCCGCCAGTCACGAACCTGCCTGTCGGGTTGATGAGATAACGGGTATTGGCATCGAGCATTTCGGCCGGCAGTGTTGTCTTGACAACCTCCTCGATGATCCCTTCCTGGATCTGCTGTTGTGTAGCTTCAGGTGTATGCTGGGATGCGATCACGACCGTATCAATCCGGATAGGCTTGTCGTCCAAGTACTCGATGGAGACCTGGGATTTACCGTCGGGCCGGAGAAAATCCAGGGTCTTATCCTTGCGGACCTGGGTAAGCTTCTTCGTCAACATGTGGGCGTACACGATGGGCATAGGCATCAGGACATCGGTATCTGTGCACGCGTAGCCGAACATGAGCCCCTGGTCACCGGCTCCTCCAGGATCGACACCCATAGCGATATCCGGGGATTGTTTGTGAATGGAGGTCAGAACTCCGCACGACTCCCAATCGAACCCCATGTCCGAACTGTCGTAGCCTATTTCCTTAACTACCGCACGGGCCACTTCCGGTATTTCCACATAGACGTTCGTGGTGATCTCACCCGCGATGATTACAAGGCCGGTGGTGGCCATGGTTTCACAGGCTACCCGGCATCCGGGATCGTCCTTGATGATAGCGTCAAGAATGGCGTCGGAGATCTGATCGCAGACCTTGTCAGGGTGCCCCTCCGTCACCGACTCGGAGGTGAACAGAAAATCGGTCATACTCATAGTTTAACTCCCTTCAGAAGTATAATTGCGTAACGTTAACCATAACCGCTATATTTAACAGAATAGTTTGTAGACTTCAAGGGGGGAAAGAGAGTCCAGAGTCCAGAGTCCAGCGTCCAGAGTCCAGAGTCGTAGTCGTATAAAGATCTTACTAGGCACCAGGACTAGGACGAGGACTAGGTACTACCATTATTTTCCCCAAACCCGCTCAGTACAAGATCTTTAAGAGCTTTGAGCGCATTTTCCTCATCGGAGCCTTCGACCTCTATGGCAACAGCATCACCTTTTGCTGCGGCCAGGGTCAAAATGCCCATGATGCTCTTTCCGTTGACCCTGTTTTTTCCCTTAACGAGCCAGATCTCACTGGCAAATCGGGAAGCGACCTCCACAAACTTGCCGGCTGCTCTTGCGTGAAGGCCCAGTTTGTTATTTATAACCAGCTCTATCCTGACCATGGAATCCTCATATTCGTGCCCAGGAAGCCCAGAAGGGTTCCGAGGGTGACCAGTAACGCGAAGATCGCAGGTACCCGCCACTGCCTGCGGAACATGACGAAAGCTACGCCGAAGATAATAAAGGATATACCGGGTGTCCGGGTACCGAAGGCCGCCACTCCCAGAATAAAACCAAGGAGGGGCGTAGCCATGCGCTCCATGTTGCGGGAAAACACTTTACCGTTTAGATCCGAAGCCCCCTCAAGGGGAGAGTGGGCGTTCAGATAGCCGCGGTTCAGATAAGTCCACCTGTTTCTAAGGTGAACGGTGTTGTAGATCAGAAGAAACACTACAGGGGCCGCGGCCATCCAGAAAAAGGATAGTGCAATGGAAAGCAGCACGGTAACTGGCAGCAGCGTGGCCCAGTAGTAACTGTCGCCCATCGCTCCCAGTGGCCCCATCAGGCTGTTTCGTGCCTTAACGCTCTCCTCACCCTTGCCCTCCTCCTCGAGCCTTGAAACCACACCCAGGACGTAAGGTGACATATAGGGGTTGGTGTTGAAATAGCCCAGGTGACGATGACATGCATCCTTGAATCCATCCCCGGACACTTTTCTGAGCCATGGGAGGAGAGCGTAGAAGAACCCCAGACCCTGCATCCGGGGGAAATTCCATGATCCCTGTATGGACAGCGAACGAATGAACAGACTAAGACGAGAAGGAAAGGTAAAATTCAAGGTATTGCCTTCCAGATACCGATGCCTGCACCCAGTGCAAGTCCCAGGGTGAAACCTTTCCACCCCTTCCGCGCTGTCCGATCGGATCCAAGAGCGGCAAGACCTATGAAAAATGGGACCATGGCAATGATGGCAAACCGTTCCGGCAGGTACTCAAAGCTTTTTAAAAGAGCGTTGAAAAAAAGAACCAGGATTGCCCCCGTCAGGAGAAAAGAAACGCCATGAAACAAGCCGGCCCTGAGAGCCGACAGAACGTGCTGGAGTTGTACGAGATCCGTACGGCCCAGCCTGAGGTAGACCATGGCCCTGTGAAAAGCCCTCTCATTGCTGCGCCTCCACCGGACATTTACAGCACGGTCCAGAAACGCTGTCGGCACTCCCAAAAGGACAGCCAGACCGACAATTTCCATCTGCCCACGAGGCCCTTCATACATGCCGATAAGGAGCACACTTATGAGAGAAGGGAAAAGGGGGTGGTAAGGAATGAAGGATCCGGCCGGTAGGGAACCAAGGAATAGCAGCTCGTAGATCAACCCCACAACGGCGCCCTCCACAGGGCACCCGAGGACCACACCCATGATCAACGCCGACACCATGGGGCGAGACAGCTGGAACTGACCAAAGGCGTTGCGGTCAACGCTGAGAATACCAGCTATAAACGCCGAAAGGATGATCTTTGCCAGAACTCCCGTCATTCGGAACCGTCTGGCCCTTCAAGGCAGCAGGCAAGATCAAAGGGAACTCCGTCAGGAACCTCCCTGGCCTCAACAGCGACCCCTTTTTGAACAAGACGCTTAACCGCTTCCAGATCCCTGTTGTTAAGGTATACGGAAGGGGTGACCTCGGTCCCGCCTTTTATATTATGGAGGTTGCCGACGTTAATACTGTCAAGGTCAACCCCGCCCTCAAGAACCGAAAGGACATCATCAAGACCAGCGAAGAGAAGCAGTATATTGGAATCGCCTGAGCTCTTCAGCAGATCACCAAGTCCTTCCAGGGGAACGACCTTCAGATCGATATGATCAGGTACTATGAGCTGCATCAACCGGCACCTGTCCTTCTCCAGGCATACGGTGTCGCTCACAACAACGATCAAGTCGGCCTGAACATGAGGTGTCCAGCCCTCAACAACCTGACCGTGCAGCAACCGGTCATCTACCCTGGCCAGTACGACAGGCACGAGTCATTCCCCCGCCAGGTACTCGGTGGGCACCTTGATATACTCCCGACCGTAATCCCCGAGGGCCGAAGCAGCTTCACGAAGGGTAAGGTCAGCCCCCAGGCTGCGGAGCTTGGTCAACATCGGCAGGTTCACACCCGTTACAACCTCGATATCGTTGGGGCCAAGGAAGGACAAACTTATGTTCGATGGTGTGCCGCCAAACATGTCGACGAGAAGGATAACACCCTTGTCCCCCTTCACCGCCTCAATGGCACCCGCGATCCGGCCTCTTGTCTCTTCCACATCATCCCCTGCTTGAATTGATATCGATGTTATCCCTCTGGTTTCACCAATGATCATGCTGCAGGTATCCAGCAAAGCTTCTCCCAGCCTGCCGTGTGTAACGATCACGATCCCGATCTGGCTTTTCATGTTTTTCATCCCTCCGGTAGGTCACGATGCCGAACCTGGACCCATAAAGGGCCACTGTCTTTGAAATATTGCGACATCCTTTCAACAATTGCAACGGACCTGTGTCTTCCCCCCGTGCATCCGATGGCTACAGTCAGATATCCCCTCCCTTCGTTCAGGTATCTGGGAAGGAGGTACTCCAGAAAAGATTTCAGGTGTTCAAGGAACTCACCAGTGCCTTCCGCATGCTCCACAAAAGAGCTCACCTCCGGATCCCGACCATCCCGGTATCTGAGCTCCTCCACAAAAAACGGGTTGGCCAGGAACCTCACGTCAAGAACAATATCGGCTTCTTTGGGTAGACCGTTTTTGAAACCGAAGGAGACAAAAGACAGAAGCATCTTTTCTCTGCTGCCGGAGATACCGAATCGGTCAGCCGCGAACTTGCGGAGATCATGATAACCCAGGTCAGAGGTGTCCAGGTGGATGTCGGCTACCTCCCTGAGAGGTTCTAAAAGGTGTCTCTCCCGTGAAAGCGCCTCAACGAGAGGGAGGGAATGGTCTAAGGGGTGCACGCGCCGGGTCTCACTGAACCTTTTTTGCAGGGCATCCAGGGAAGCCTCCAGGAAAACCACTTGAATATTATAACCGGAATCCTTGAGGTTTCGGATGGCCTGAGGATAACTGGCAACCGAGTCGCCGCCCCTGATATCCATTACCATGGCAGCCTTGCCAATAGATGACCCGCTGGATGCAATGAGATGAACAAAAGAGGGCAGAAGGTCTACAGGCAGGTTGTCCACTGTATAATATCCGATATCCTCCAGAGCCCTGAGCACGGTGGTTTTCCCGGAACCGGAATAGCCGGATATAATCAACAGTCCCGATCCACTCACTCCATGGACTCCAAATCTGGCTTACCTATATCCCGGGGTATCCCGGACAACCTCTTATGAAGGGTATCATCAAACTCCCGGGCAGCATTAAAACCCATGCGCTGCAAGAGGTGATTGCGGGCGGCAACCTCTATGATCATTGTGATGTCGCGTGCGGGCCTGATCGGAACTTTCAGGTACGGGATCTCCAGACCGAGTATGGAGTAAGTGCGTTCATCGAGACCGAGACGTTCCACATTGAGGCCCTCCAGCCACTCAACAAGCTCAACCACAAGTTCGATCTTCTTGCTTTGACGAATGGAAGACACACCGAAAAGATCCTTGATATTTATGATCCCGAGTCCGCGAATTTCCATGTGGTATTTGATAAGATCGGCGGCGCTGCCGAATATGGCGTCCTGAACTTTTCGTCTGATGACGACAACATCATCACCCACGAATCTGTGACCACGCTCGACGAGTCCGAGAGCGCACTCACTTTTCCCTATTCCGCTCTTGCCCATGAGAAGGATCCCCACACCATAAACATCTACAAGACAACCGTGTACGGAGGTTTCCGGTGCCAGGACATCTTCCAGATATGTTGCGACCCGGCGGATGAGGGATGAAGTGATCTGAGGACTCCGGAGAAGGGGTACTTTATGGAGATTGCACAAACCCGATAATGATAGGGGAGCTTCAAGGTTTTTAGCGATAATGAGGCAGGATACACCGGCAGAGCATAGCTGGTCCAGGCGCTCATCAGCTAGATCCTTGTCGAGGGTTTTAAGGTAGGAAAGCTCGGTGGCCCCAAGAATCTGAACCCTTTCCCTGTGAAGTTGGTCAAGGTAACCCGCGAGGGCCAAGCCGGGTTTCTGAATACGCGAAATCCGGATAGCCCTGTCCATGCCCTCTTCACCGGCAAGGATCTCAAGATCAAGATCCTCATGCAAGTGTTCATAAAGATAGCGGACAGGAATATTGATCATCTGTCCCGGCGGGCGATCAGTGCCGCTGGTCCTCCTCTTCTATGGTGTGGTAGAGAGTGTCCCTGTCATCCGACTCGAGAAGGGATTTCCGGCATTCAGGGTTTTTGACGAGGCGCGAGATCCTGGCCAGTGTTTTGAGGTGAAGTCCGGCAGAGTCTTCCGGCGCAACAAGAAGGAAAAACAGATTAACCGGCCCACCATCGTGGGCATCGAAATCGACCCCCTCCGGCGAACGACCGAAGACAAGAAGAATCTCGTTTAGCCCGCGGAGTCGCCCGTGGGGAATGGCCACACCATGACCTATACCCGTGCTGCCCAACATCTCTCGATCCAGGAGAATATTTACAAGCTCCTCAGGATCGTCGATTTTCCCGGACTCTTTGAGATGGGCGACCATCTCCTTGATAATGCCCTCTCTGGTCGAAGCATGAAGCTGTGAGAGCACATCATTTTCTGTAAGATAATCTAGTAATTTCATATTATGCTACCACACTACTCCTGAACCTGGGGCTCTATCAACCCAAAATGACCATCGTCTCGAACGTAAATAACGTTGAGCTGATTCGTCTGCGAATTGTTGAAAAGGAGAAAATTCTTGTTCATGAGCTCCATCTGCATGATAGCCTCATCAACGTTGATAGGCTTCAAAATGATCTCCTTGCGCTTTATTACGTCTGACTCAGAGGTCTCGACATCACTCTCCGGAAACACCGAATGGCTTGCCCGGAACTCACGCACGGCTTCTCTGTCGCCGTGGCGGCCGATCTTCTCCCTGTACTTTTTGACCTGACGATCCAGCTTATCGAGGACCAGATCGATAGAAGAGTACATGTCGTTGGTCTCTTCTTTGCCCTTGATGACGATCCCGTTGGCATGGACTGTAACCTTGGCGATATGTCTGTATTTTTCCACATGTAGAACAACTTGAGCGTTTATCGGCTCCATAAGCGGTTTAAGTACCTTTTCAAGTTTTTCGGTGGCGTAATCTCTCAGGGGATCACTTTGCTCCATGTGTTTGAATGAAACCTCTATTTGCATGGCTATAGAACCTCCCTCCAAAAGCTATCGACGTAATCACATTAAAAACTCTAAGTCAACCCTGGCAGCGATTCGGAACACCTCGACACACTGCCAGGGTTTGCAGGATACCCCGGAGTCTCCATGACACTCCAGGTTTTGTGAATCTGGGAAAAACCGTAAGTAATTCTACAGTGGTGAGCTTGCTGTATAGTATCGCTCTCTTGTACTGGTTTTGTATTATAACCCTGGAATTTAGCTTGTTTTTTCATAATCACAGTATAGCATCTTCCTGGAAATTACACTCAGGAGTCTGTCAGGGTCCTCAAACGGACTTCTGGGTCAGGTGATCTTTTTTCTCCTGGAAGACGGCAGAATTTTCATTGCCTCCCTGTATTTGGCTACGGTTCTCCTTGCAATATCGATCCCCTCAAGTCTCAG
>JALHUC010000291.1 GCA_022865845.1 bacterium
ATTTGTCTACCTCATTCTTGAGCCAGCCTGGCCAGTACTCTTCGGAGATGGGGTAGCTGGCGTCCAAGGCCTGGAACGAACCGGGTCCAGTGACCGCTTCGATGTTATCCCTCGTGTTGTAGCAGACACGGTCCAGCCCCGTTAGTTCAGCGACCCTGGTGTTGATCTCCTCGATAGATTTATCGTAGGGATGTTCCCCTTTGAAGGCCCTCTGGACTGCAAGTTCGTCCAGACACTCCCGTCCTCTGCGCCACTCCTTGAAAGAGGGGAAGAACATGGGTCCGTAGGAGATCCAGAACTCAACGTTGGTTGCCCCGGAGTTGTAAACGGTCCAGACGCTGCCGCCTTCGCTGACGCTTCCCTTGACGATGCTGTCATCGCCCATGACGACCTTCTTTCCCTTCAGCACGGAATCAACGCCGGCAAATTTCAGTCCCACCTCGATTGTGCGCCTTCTTATATGCGATTCCTGGAAGGTACGGATAGCCTGGGCCTGTTTCACAAGCCCGTGGGAGATGGGCATGCCCAGACCCTCAGCGATACCGTAGGAAACACCGCGACCGGAATCCGGATTGGGCATGACCACATCTACATCCGGTTTGCCATAAAGGTCGGCCAGTTTGAGACCCAGTTCCTTGCGCAGAAGAAAGATCTCCTTACCCTGGTAAACGGAGGCCACGTTGCCGAAGTATATACCCTGGAAGACATCCGGAAGTGGGGTTTCCTCACGGAGCCTGCGTGTCTCAATACCTGATGAGGAACAGATCGTCATTTCGGCACCAGTGTACTCCCTGTCCATGAAGCCGCCCAACCGTCTGTGGGAAACACTTTCGGTACTTGCTAGAAAGGCACCGTCCACAAACCCAAAACAGAAAGGCTCAAAGGCCCTCGTATCGGTTAAGGTGATAAGGCAGGTTTCCTTCCCATCGTGAACGAGGGCTGTCAGTGAAAAGGTGCCTCGACCGTGGAGTGCGTCCACCAGAAGGCGACCCGCTTCGAAGCTGATGCCGGCTTTCTCGATGCAGGCGTGCAGATGCGCTCCCATCCACTCTGCACGGTTGGCAGTGTCGAAGGTATAGTCGTTCTCAAGACTTTCATCTATCTGTTTATCTTCCAGGATGCGCCCGCTCATGGTGATGGCAAGCTGATTCCTGGACTCGAAGCGCGGCTTGACGAGGATCGGTTCGGCGTTTCTCTTTTCGGCGATCTTGTTCTTGGTGTAACCAACGTTCCCGATGGCCGCCACAGGGCCCAGCTCCTGGAACAGGCGGATCAAGTCCACGTCCATGACGTCCACTATACCGCCCACTCCTTTGAGGATATTTATCCCCTGAGCTGTGCCGATGGCAATTCCAGCCCCGGTTTTACCGCGATGCTGCAGTGCGCCGGTGGCCAGAAACGCTTTTTGAACAAGCTCTCCGTCTCCCGGACAGTATATTCCTGTGATCCCATCCATGTTTGTCTCCTGAAAATGGATTCAAGGTTTAAAATTCAAGATTCAAGGTTGAGTACAAGGTACGAAGTACCATTAACCAGAATAGGATGGAATATTTGCACAGCGCTTGAGGAACTGCAAGGAAAGGGAGTGTCTTGCTCAAAAAATCGGTGAAAATATGGCCAGGAGGCAGTACCTCGGAGCCGGGAGCCAGGAAAGGCAGGGCGGAGGGCGTTTAAAACAGTCCAAGGTCCAAAGTCCAAAGTCCAAAGTCCAAAGGAAAAGAGCCTTGATTCAGAGCCCTCCAGACGCGGAGACATCACGCCTCTGGCGTGACAGGCTCCGGACACGGCGATGCGAGGAAATCTTTGATTTGGCGACGGAGCGACTGGGCGAAAAAGGTGCCGGGTTTCGGGTTTTACTCCCATACCCCCTCACTCCTATACCCCCTCACTCCTATACACCCATACCGTTATTACCCCGTGTCACCGCGTCCCCGAGTCACCGCGTCCTGCTGGTGATAACCCAATCACGAGTCACGAATTACGAATCACGGCCCTTTCCGCCCACTCCAGATATCTTGATTGTACCTGCTTCGAAGCCATGGCCCTTTTAACCGGCGGCAAATTGAGGATGACGCCGAGCACTGCAGCGAGAGCTCTGTGGGACATGAGGACCTGGTTGTCGAATATGAGGTTCTGAAGTGTGCCCCGCTCGATGGCCATGAGAACCGTACGCCGCGTTGTAGTTAGGGGGGTCATGACACGCTCGGGTCTGGATTCAAGAGCCAGGGCGTCAATATTGCAGTTCCTCACGCAAACGCCGCACCCCAGGCAGACCTCCTCCTGGACCCTGGCGAGCTTAAGGCCAGACCTGTTCGGGTCGTTGGCTGAAACAAGGACGATGGCTTCTACCGGGCAGGCAGCGACGCATTTTCCGCATCCGTTGCACGATTCCCCATCAACCACCGGCAGAAAATTGGTTGTGTGAACAGGCTGCAGGATGCCGAATTTCCGGGCGGCGATCATGGCTTCACAGCAGCATCCGCAGCAGTTACAAATGAAACTCACCCTGCGCTGAACGTTCTCTCCGAACTGAACCAGGTTCCGGTCGTACGCCTCATCGAGGAGATCCCTGGCCTCAGCTCTGTCGACCTGTCGGGTGATGTTGTGGCGCGAAAGGGATTGGGCGGTACCGCCAAAGGTCATGCAGATGTTAATGGGAGCGTCGCATGACCGGTCAAGGTGCTGCATTTTGTGGCGGCAGTAGCAGACACCGACCCCGATGTGTTTTGCCGTGTTTATAATGTGACTTGATCGTTCGTAGTCCAGCACGTGGATCGCGTTTTCAGCAGACAGCACCGGCTCATGGACAAAGGCTCGCCCCATCTGCGTTTCGCCAGTGGCGAACAGGGCCTTGATAAAATCTTCCTCCACATTCAGGTACTGGTGGAAAAGCTCGGAAAGCAGCTTCTGGTCGATGTCATCCCGGATCCTCATGAGAGAGAATTCGAAGAACCCGGCCATGGGTGGGGGCAGGACGTAGAGAGTCGTTCCCCTGATCTCCATGTCGATGAGGATCCCCCTGCCGGCAAGTTCATCCAGAACCTTTCGACTCTCGTTGATCCCCAGTTTCCAGATCCGGTCTGCCTTCAGGGCGGTGAACGGCTTTATGGGCAACTGCGCGACAAGGCCGGCTTCCCGTTCGGAAAAGAGCATCTCAAGGATCTGGAAAAGAAGTTTGGAGGGTGGAGCACCCTGGGGAAACCGATTGAGCCTGTCGGAAAGGTTTTTATATGCGGATTTTGGTGTGAGATGGGCCAATGAAAAACCTCCAGGAAAACAGGGGAAAGGGTAAAGGCAGAAGCTTCAAGTTTAGGGTCATGTGTTAGTGCACCGGTGCACATGTGCACTAGTGCACTATGATTTCCATCCACCTTTTAGTTACCCAATAACTATTCCCACGACTATGATCGCGCCGTTTATAAGGTACATCTTCCTTATGTAGTGACCGTAACGGTCAAGCTCCTGCCAATCCTCTACTTTCGGCATGATCCTGAGAAGACGCACAAGGATGGGGATCGTGAGCAGGCAAGTCAAAACCACAGGCGAGAGGATCCTGTCGGCTGCAAGGCCCAATATGAGGAGGTAGAC
>JALHUC010000292.1 GCA_022865845.1 bacterium
CATATGGGATTGGTCCGGGTACTTGTCCTGCACCTCTACACGGCAGCTGATACCCTCGCTCTCAAGCCTGCCTTTAAGCAGGTTCACCTCTGCCTCATCAGGAGTCGCGATCAACAGTTTCCAATCCCCGGTTCCAGTCATAAAGCCCTCCTCCCTGCCTGTTGTCCTGCGGACAGAACAAACACCAGCCAATCAGACCATCTGACTCATGTAGGATAAGTATAGCAAAGTGGTAGAGCAGTGCGCAGGGCGGAGGAGTTGCTTCAGGCGAATTTAACAGGGATAAAGGGGATGCAGGGGATAAAACATCAATAAGGACAGAATCTAGGGATCAGGCTAGGCGTTAACCCAAAGTAACGATATCTTCTGGGAAGGGATAAACGCACAAGCCCTTATATTTCAGCATGTTATAGCCATCCAGTTGCAAATTTTCAACACTCTCAGTAAACAGCTGGGGGATTGGGTCACCTTATAAACATCCATTTAATCCCCTTCATCCCTGTTAATAGCTTTTGCCTGAGATCGCTTCCGTCTTCGTTATGCCTCCAGTCTTCGCTCTCAGCTTCGCCTTGGCGAGGCGGCATAACTTCGCCGCGACAGGTCACATGGGGGATGGTTCGCGATGACAATCATGCCAAGTGCGACTGGATTCCGGGTCTTTGCCCGGAATGACGGTCATGGATGTTATTCTTCGATACTTAAGTTACCTAGATACGTTGATTCCGCTCTTTCCCCAGATTGAATATTCTCTCTGCGTTCCCTGCGTCTCTGCGAGAGGCCGCACTTATCGCTTTTTCAGGAACCGTTTTTTACTGGATTCCGGATAGTCATGCCTTTGGCAGGACTTCCGGAATGACGGCTTGTCCTTTCCCTATCCCCCCCATCCCCTTCATCCCTGTTAGAAATGTTTGTTATTTAAGGTTTGGGCAGTCTTTTGAGATATGAGATAAGATTGACCGCTAAGTATAGCGGACCACCTCAAACCGCTCGAGCGCCACCGCCTCTTCAGCCCCGATGCCCGCCTTCTGTCTTGCTATACGGACCTGCTCCTCGGATGTTGTGATCCCCGGCAAGTCAGGCAGAAGGACCCCTTTGCGATGGCCGCTTTTGACGATAACCCCGAACCGTGACGGGTCCAGTTCCTCCGGGCCAGACACAGGTTCCGGCTTTCCCAGGACATCCACCGAGATGCTGATCTCATCAAGTTCTTCCAGCACAACTGGCTGAAACCTCGGATCCCTTGTAGCAGCGGAAACAGCATTGTCTATTATTTCCTGGGTAAGGGTTGGCCGTACCGGCTGTATTGTGCCGATGCAGCCCCTCAACTGTCCCGCCTTTTTCAGGCTGACGAAAGCTCCAGCAGCCTCCCCTGGATCTTCAGACATCTCCCCATGGGGGAGGGGGCTTCCTGAAAGATGGGAAACGATAGCTTTCCTGGCCAGGCTTACCAGGGCATGAGGTTTACCGGAGTCGCTCATGAACAGCGCTCCACCACATAGTTGGCCAGATCAAGAAGACTGTCTCTACACGGATCTTCAGGTATCTTCATCAGTGCCTTCACTGCCTGGTCACGGTATTGGACCGCCACTTCCAGGGTTTTTTCAAGAACCAGGTGTTTCTTCATGAGCTCCAGGACCAGTTTAAAATCATCCCGCTGGGGAGATTCCTTGAGAAAGATGTCGGCTACCTGGTGTCTGGTGTCGCCGTTGATGTTTTCCATGAGAACGATGACCGGAAGGGTCACCTTGCCTTCGAGAAAATCCTTGCCGATAGCCTTCCCAAGGATTCCGCGCTGGGAAGCATAATCCAGGACGTCGTCCACGATCTGGAAACTCAGACCCAGGTTGAGCCCGTATTCTCCCGCAGCCGCAAGGTCACGATCCTCCATGCCGGCGATGTAACCGGCTGCCGTACAGGAAGCCGCAATGAGGCTTGCCGTTTTGCCGTTGATAACTTCCAGATACTCTTCCCGTGTTGTGGCTGTACTGTAAGACCTGAGCAGTTGGAGTACCTCTCCACTGGCCATCTGGGTGGTGGCCCCTGAAATAGCGCCCAGAATGCCCAGGTGGCCGATCTCAACCAGAAGGTTGAAGGCGCGGGAGTACAGATAATCCCCTGACAAAACGCTCGGTTCAGCACCCCATATCCGGTAGGCAACTCTGTTGCCCCGGCGGACCTCCGACTGATCCACCACATCATCGTGCAGAAGGGTCGCTGTGTGGATAAACTCCACAGCTACGGCCAGTTTGAATACATCTTCTTTGGAACGATGAGGGGAACATGCGGAGAGAAGAAGGACGAGGAGGGGACGAAACCGCTTCCCCCCCCCGTCAATAAGGTGTTCAAATATCTGATCTATAAGAGGAACGTCCGTCTTCAAGTAAGCCCTGAAGTAATCTTCGAGAGCCTTGCACTCCTCCCTGACGGGCTCACGGATGGAGTCCAGGCGGCCTGAAGGACTCCCTTGCGTCATCACGACTCCTCGGGTGCGTCCGCAGGTTCCGGCTCACCCATGAGGTACCGATGCATGGCACCTGAGGCCATCCTGCCGTCCCCCATAGCGAGGATCACCGTCGCCGCGCCGCGGACGATATCGCCTCCGGCGTATACGCCGGGGATGCTGGTAACGCCTGTCTTTTCATCAGCCACGATGTAGTCCCACTTGTTGAGCTCAAGCCCCGGTGTGGACTTGGTCAGCAGAGGGTTCGATCCCGTGCCAACTGATACGATGACGACATCCACATCCAGAATGTACTCCGAACCTTTTATGGGAACCGGTCTGCGGCGACCTGAATCGTCCGGTTCGCCGAGTTCCATTTTAAGACACTCCATACCGATGACAGCCCCATCCTCGTTGCCAAGGATGCGTACCGGTGCGGTGAGAAAGTGGAATTCGATCCCCTCTTCTTCCGCATGATGGATCTCCTCGATCCTGGCAGGCATCTCTTTTTTCGATCGTCTGTAAACGACGATGGATTTAGCACCAAGCCTTTTTGCGGTTCGCGCCGAGTCCATGGCAACGTTGCCGCCGCCGATGATCGCCACCTTTTTGCCCTTTTTCAAGGGAGTATCATAGCGGGGAAAATCGTAACCGCCCATGAGGTTGGACCTGGTCAGGTATTCATTGGCGGAATAGACGCCGTTGAGGTTCTCGCCGGGGATTCCCATGAACATTGGCAGTCCGGCGCCGACACCCAGAAAAACA
>JALHUC010000293.1 GCA_022865845.1 bacterium
CTTATCCACTGGCTCGTGGCGAGGGTGGTGTTCATGAAGGACCAGGCTCCCCTGGGGTCAGACCGGAGAAACTCCACACTGAACCGGAAAAGACCGTAAAGGATGAGGTACGCAGCAGCGCCCTGACCGGGGAACTTTTTCCTGGGATGAAGCCAGACGAGGAACCCGGTCAGTCCCATGAGGAAGAGGAAGGAATAGAGCTGGGTTGGATGGACGGGGTGGTTCAGAACCTCCACCGCGAGGGACCTTGGATCGGTAAAGGTCACTGCCCATGGCACGTCCGAAAGTCGTCCATAACAGCACCCGGCTGTAAAGCAGCCCAACCTGCCCATGGCGTGCCCCAGGGCAATGGCGGCGGCACCGATATCCAGCATGGGCCAGAGGGGCAGACGGTAAAACCTGATACATCCCAGAAGGGCCAGTATTCCGCCCAGCAGGCCGCCGTAGAAGACCAGCCCTCCTTTCCACACCATTATGGTTTCCATGGGGTTTGAGGCGTAATATCTGAAGTTGATGAGGATGAAGAGGATCCTGGCGCCAATGAGACCGAATATGACGACGATGAGCGCCATGTCAACGACACGGCCCGGTTCGCCTCCGGAACTGCGGTGCAGGTATTCCGCGAGCCCGACGCCTGCCAGGATGCCCAGGGCGACCATCAGTCCGTAGGTGTGGATAGTCAGCGGTCCTATCGAAAGAAGTTCAGGAAACATCAGGATCCTGTCTACCGTTAAACATTTCCGCCTCTCCGGTGAAATAGAAGTAGGCCAGAAGCACCGCTCCTACGCTGATGGCTGAGTCGGCGATGTTGAAGGCTGGCCAGTGGTAGCTGCCTATGTAAAGGTCAAGAAAGTCTACCACCCCACCGGATACGGCTCTGTCGTAAAGGTTGCCAAAAGCTCCCCCGCCGATGGATACCAGAGAGATCCTGAGCATCCGG
This sequence comes from bacterium, assembly GCA_022865845.1. Classification (GTDB taxonomy): domain Bacteria; phylum BMS3Abin14; class BMS3Abin14; order BMS3Abin14; family BMS3Abin14; genus JALHUC01. The sequence continues at coordinate 941 of JALHUC010000293.1, forward strand.
GAAGAGCTTGAAGCGGCCTGTCTGTACAGAAACCATAACAGCACGATGGCAGCTAAAGATGCAATGATGAAAAAGCCCCTTCGCATGGGACTGTCCCAGGAGGCCAGTATCCCAAAGGCGCCGCCGGTGTTCTTAACGTAGGTGAGGCTGAACAGGTTGGGGATCACCGGTATGGATTGGTGCAGGTCCATGAAATAGGGAACGATCACCTTGGTTAGGCGGTCAGCCGTGATGATCGTGGTGAAAAGGATGGCGTCCCGGATCATCTCTGCTCCAATACCTGGGTGCATCGCCCGCAGATCGTCGGGTGATCCTGAGAATCTCCCACATCCGCTGTGAACTTCCAGCATCGCTCGCATTTCGCCCAGGAGGTTCGCGCCACCTGGACCCCAACGCCCTGGGTGCGTTCATCCTGGATGGACCCCTCCGGGAGAACCTCCGTTAGATTAACCACAGTTTTGGAAACAATGAAAAGGTCTGCCAGGCCCGGTCCAAAGGAGAGGAGAAAATCCACTGTCTCGGGCTTCACACAGTGAATTGTCACCTCTGCCTCGAGGGAGTTGCCTATTTCCTTGCCCTGTCTCATCTCCTCCAGGGCCTTGGTGGCCACCTCCCTGATCCGGAGAAGTTCCAGGTACCGATTCTCCAGAGCGGGGTCTTCCCACTTGTCTTGGGGAGTGGGGAACCGCGACAGGAAGACACTTTCAGGACGAGTGCCCGGCAGGTATTCCCAAACTTCTTCGGCGGTAAAGGAGAGGATCGGCGCCATGAGCTTCACGATGCCTTCTGTGAGGTGAAAAAACACTGTCTGGGCCGAACGACGCAGTTGGCCCTCCTGGCCAGAAGCGTACATCCTGTCCTTGAGCACGTCGAGGTAGAAGTTGGAAAGATCCACAACGCAGAAGTTGTGCAGCGTGTGAAACACCGTGTGGTACTGATATTTGTCGTAGGCTCCGATGATCCGTCTGGTAACCTGAGAGAGCCGCAGCAGGGCCCAGCGGTCCATCTCCTCCATCTCTTCGAAGGGGACCATATCCTTTTCGGGGTTGAAGCCTTCCAGGTTCCCCAGTAAATACCGGCATGTGTTACGAATGCGCCTGTACGCCTCCGACAGGCGCTGAAGGATCTCCTGGGAGATCCTGATGTCATCCCTGTAATCCTCAGCTGCGACCCACAGGCGGATGATCTCCGCGCCGCTTTTGTCTGCGATGTCCTGGGGTGAGATGACGTTGCCCATGGATTTGGACATCTTCCGTCCGTTGCCGTCCACGACGTAGCCGTGGGTCAGGACCTCCTTGTAGGGAGCTTTCCCTCTGGTTCCGACAGATGCGAGAAGGGAGCTGTGGAACCATCCCCGGTGCTGGTCGGACCCCTCGAGGTACATATTGCTCGGCCAGGTGAGGTCATCGCGGTCCTCGAGCACCGCTGCGTGGCTGACTCCCGAGTCAAACCACACGTCCAGAATGTTCATGTCCTTGCGGAAGGCTGTGCCCTGGCAGGCGGGGCATTGGGTGCCCGGAGGCAGCAGGTCAATAGCCTCCCTGGAGTACCAGATATCGGCTCCGCTCATTTCCATGAGGTCAGCCACATGGTTGCAGATATCCTTGCTCATGAGGGTCTCTTCGCAAGATTCGCAGTAGAATATGGTGATGGGCGATCCCCAGGAACGCTGCCTGGATATGCACCAATCCGGGCGGTTCTCGATCATGGAATAAATACGCTGCTGTCCCCACGCCGGGATCCAGGTAACATTGTTGATCTCCTCCAGAGCCTTCGTTCTGAGACCCCCCTGCTCCATGGAGATGAACCACTGTTCCGTCGCACGGAAAATGATCGGTGATTGACAGCGCCAGCAGTGGGGGTAGGTATGCTTGATGGTCGATACAGCCAGCAGCGCACCTGCCTCCTCGAGCTTCCGGATCACGTCCTTGTTGGCATCGAACACCGGTGTGCCTGCGAAGTATTCCACTTCCTGTGTGAACCGGCCATTATCGTCAACCGGAGCGTACACTTCCAGGTCGTATCTCAGCCCTGTTTCGTAGTCGTCCTGGCCGTGCCCGGGAGCCGTGTGGACGCATCCTGTTCCCGCCTCGAGGGTGACATAGTCCGCCAGAACAATGATCGATTCCCTGTCATACAGGGGGTGCCTGGTCTTGAGCCCTTCCAGGATACGGCCCTGGAAGCGGGCGATGGGTTCGGTGTGCTCAAACCCCGCGGCCAGGGCGACGCTCTCCGCCAGCTCCTCAGCTACGATGAGAGCTTTATCGTTCACACGGATGGCTACGTAGGTGAGATCAGGATGAAGGGCGATGGCGAGATTGGCCGGGATGGTCCAGGGCGTTGTCGTCCAGATGACAACCTCCGTCTGTATACCGGCAAGTTCCGGAACCTGGCCGGATGGGTCGTCTATGAAAGGAAATTTTACGTAGATGCTTGGTGAGGTATGGTCGTGGTGCTCCACTTCCGCTTCAGCCAGGGCTGTACTACAGGAGGAACACCAGTGCACCGGTTTCTTGCGTTTGTAAACAAGGCCCTTCTCGATGAAGCTGCCAAACTCCCTCGTGATCCTGGCTTCGTAGGAGTGAGCCATGGTCAGATAGGGGTTTTCCCAGTCGCCGAAGACACCAAGACGCTTGAACTCTTCCCGCTGTATGTCGACATATTTATGGGCATATTCCCTGCAGGCACGCCTTACCTCAACTGCCGAGAGTCCCTTTTCCCTGGCCTTTAGCAAGGAATCCACTTTGTGCTCGATGGGCAGACCGTGGCAGTCCCAGCCGGGGACATAGTGGGAATACATGCCTGACATCCACTTGGACTTGACCACAAAATCCTTGAGGATCTTGTTGAGGGCCGTTCCCATGTGAATATTGCCGTTGGCGTAGGGCGGTCCGTCGTGGAGGGTGTACACGGGAGATTTTGCTCTGTCGGCCAGTATCTTTCCGTAGAGGTCCAGTTCCTTCCACTTGGCCAGCCTCTCAGGTTCCTTGACCGGAAGGTTTCCCCGCATGGGGAACTCCGTCTTCGGCAGGTTGAGAGTGTCTTTGTAGCTCTTTTTCTCGTCGGTCATAAATATCTCACATTCCGGATTGAGGATTCCGAATTGAGAATCTTTGAAATGCTCAATTCTTAATGCTCAATTCTCAATAGAACAAAAAAAACCGCCCCTCCAGGGACGGATTATTCCGCGATACCACCCCGGTTGCCCGGGCACACTGTCAGTGCGGCCGGACCCCTCTGGCGCTGTAACGGGCGCACCCGGTCGCGCCTACATCAAACTTTCGGCGTGACGGCTCAGGGGTGATCTTCCCTGTCCCCCCGGTTTCCGGGCTTTCACCGCCCCCGGATCGCTGGGAACCTGGGTCGGAACAGGTACTGTCCCCTTCATTGCCGCAAAATCGTAATTTGAAGGGGAAGAATATGCGTAAGATACGTGGATGTCAA
>JALHUC010000294.1 GCA_022865845.1 bacterium
CTTCCACGTGACAATTTGTGTTTAGTTAGCTATTAACTTCCTGAATAGTCTTTGGTGCTGCCTCTAAAGTTCAGTGCCTGGGCTGGAAAATTGATAATATGTTTACCCGTATGGATCGGGATAGGAAAGGAGTAAGGCATGTCAGACATGTCAGACAAAGAAAAAAAGCTCCGTGAGCAGCTCGAAGAGGAGGCCCTGGTGTGGGTTAAGGGAGAATCCGCAAGGCGCTACCAGATCACCAGAGAAACTATGGAAAAGCAGGGGCGGGAATCGGAAGAGCATATGCGTAACATGGGTGAGAAAGAGACGGGCACCATAGCTTCGGAGACCCAGTTGAGCATCTCCTACGCCAAGTCAGAGCTGTACAAGGAGGTCCGGTTTGAGGCTGACAGCTGGATCGAGGAGGAAGTTAAGAAGCGTTTGAAAGGGGGAGACTGACATCCCCCTGGTCGTTAACTGCCAAGGTCCACACAAGGTTGCGATGTATATTCGTTTTTCCTGCAGTGTCCGATCCGTCTCATCCGTTGAATGGGTGTATAATTAATATTATGATTGAATGATCCAGGCAATATCAAACAAGGGTGGTAAAGGATATGAAAGACAGGGATCCATCACTGGAGTGGAAAGACACCGTTACGGAAAGAAGGAAGTGGGAGCGGCACCTTCCCACCAAGGGAGCCATGGCTTTGCTCGATGGCAGGTCCTACCGGATGATGGATATCAGCCTTGGAGGTTTGTCTATCTATGATTACGGAGAGGAGTCTGTGCCGGAAGAAACAATTGTCGGTCTCCACTGCTTCGATGAGGGTTTCTTCGTGGATGCTTTAAGATGCCGAAAGGTATCGGATCAGCGTGTTGTTTCCCACTCACGTCTTGGCGAGGTTGTGTTAAACCGCATAGGCCTGGAGATAATTGAAAGCGACCCGGATCTTGAAAGCAAGCTGGCACCGTTCCTGGGGAGTTTATAAAAGAGAACCCCGGTCTTAAATTGCATCGATACCTTTGTTTCGAAATTGACCGGACATTTTTCCCGGAGGAGGAGGAAATGGCACCGACGTTGGTAGGGATCGAAAGACTTACCCAAGCTCTCAGGTTGGATACCCCTGTAATAGGTCTGTACGATACCGATCCTTCACCCGATTTCGAACCGTCTGTCCAGGCCAAAGGCCGTGCCTGTTGCTTCGCTTACTACCCCCGTTGGCTCAAGGGGGAGACCCTGGTCATCAAGCGGGCTGAGGGCGATGATTTCATGAACCCCACACACGGCTGCCCCGGCCTGCAGAAGCATTTCGGTTTTGACAAGAAATACCCTCCCTGGATGGCAAATTTCCTTACGGACGGCAAGAATGGAGCCCCCATGGGTGAGGGGTTAAAGGCCACTCCTGCCCTCGCTCAGGAATTTCTGGACCAGATCGTATTCCCTGAGCCTGTCGGCGATCATGTCCTGATGGGCCCTCTCAAGCTGGATCACTGGGACAAGGTCAAGTCCGTTACCTTCTTCGCGGACCCGGACCGACTGGCCGGACTGATGACCCTTGCCGCCTTATGGAGCTCTGATCCCGATGAGGTCGCCGCGCCCTTTTCTTCCGGGTGCGGTCTCATGTGGGAGGTATTAAACAATTTCGGAAAGGACCGAGCAGTCATCGGGGCGACAGATCTCGCCATGCGAAGGTATCTCCCCCCGGAGATCATCTGCCTGACGGTATCCCCTGAGCGCTTCGAGCGAATGGTGGATTTCCCTGAGGATGCTTTTCTTAACAGATCCTGGTGGAATGAACTCATGGATAGTAGGGAGAAGAAGGGTTAACTGGGAGCAGTTAACCCTTCCATGACGCCGGGACGCGAGGACGCGGTGAAAATCCTTACCCCGTGTCTCTCCATCTGAAGCCTGTCACGCCAAAGGCGTGATGTCTCCGTGTCATGGAGGCTTTTCACTTCTCTCCCCACACCTTATCCAGGTACCGATCCCGGCCCGATCCGAACCGGTAGAACTTGTACCGCTGCGGACTCTTCATGTAGTAATCCTGATGGTAATCCTCGGCCGGCCAGAAAGCACCTGCCTCGGTTATCTCGGTGACGATGGGCCCATCAAAGCGTCCGGATTCGGCTATCTCTATTTTAGACTCTTCCGCCAGGCGGCGCTGCTTGTCATCGTGGTAGAAAATACCCGGGCGGTACTGGGAGCCGACATCTACGAATTGCCGGTCCGGTGTCGTGGGGTTGATCTGCATCCAGAAAACCTCCAGCAGTTTTTTGTAGGAAACCTTCCCGGGATCGTAGACGATCTGAACCGCCTCCGTGTGACCTGTCTTGCCCGCAGACACTTCCTGGTAAGTCGGGTTCTTCTCATTCCCTCCGGTGTAGCCCGATGTGGTTGAGATAACCCCATCCAGCTTGTCGAAGGGGGGTTCCATGCACCAGAAACATCCCCCCGCAAAGGTGGCCTTTTCATACCCTTTATTTATCTGTTCCGTGGTCATCTCCTCGGCGTCGACCCCGCCTGTGACGGCGAGACTCGCCACCAGGATAAAAGCCGCTCCTATCAGAATCGATTTTGTTTTCATGATAGTTTCCTCCTTCCTTAATAATAACCATAATAATGACTCAATGCTAATCAGCTGTGCCGCGATAGGTCTTTACCTTTTTTAATCCCTCAACCATCTCTTCGACGGTTATGAAGTCGGAATCTAGGGGTCGGAGCGGGAATTGTGGCGTAGTTGATTCTATCAGTAAGTTTTACACACGATCTTGCTGATGGTTGATCTGTTGAGTCCCAGGAACTTTCCGATCTCTGATTGTGTGTATCCGTAGTAATGAAACGCATCGACGATCAAAGGGTTTCTATCCTCCTGATTATCCATATCAATTCTGTTGAAGAGTGTATCCAGAGTTGGGCTTATCCTGGGTGTTGCCACCAGATTCTGCGCCTTCGTTACCCTCTCCATCATGACGGGGGCGATCTTCATGGTCCATTTGCCCAATGGTTTTTTCATGAACAGGTTCGGAAGCCAGGCCGGGGAGGGGTTTGAGCACCACTTGCTGGCCGCTGGCATGGCCATGGCGCTCATGATCGCAGGTGGAGGAAAATGGTCAATGGATCGCTTTCTTGCGGAGCTGGTGGAGTAGGTAGCAATTGCGGAATTAGAATTCCGAATTGCAATCGCGGTAATTGCTCCAAATCCTCAATGCGAAATTCGTAATCCTCAATTTTCTTTAGCCCGACAGGGCCGTAGCCATCGTGATAAGGGCCATGGCAAGAAAGAGGGCGAAGGCACCCCATCTGGCGTATTTCAAAGGCAGGCGATCCATGAGCCAGCGTCCCGCGAACACCACAGGAACGTTGGCGATCATCATTCCCAGGGTCGTTCCGGTTATTACCCAGAAGGTTTCGTTGTATTTAGCGGCCAGGATCACCGTTGCGATCTGGGTTTTGTCCCCGATCTCGGCCAGGAAGAACAGGACCGTAGTGGCTGCAAAAGCCCCGTATTTGTCAATGCTGCTGGGCCCTCCATCTTGCTTATCGGGGATCAGGAGCCATAGTGCGATGAGTCCAAAACTGCCGCTGATGATCCAGGGAGCCATGTGCGGAGGCAGAAGGTCAAGTAGCCAGACACCCAACCAGGCAGAGGCTCCATGGTTGAGCAGGGTGGCGACGAGAATGCCTGCAATGATGGCGTAGCGCTGTTTAAAACGGGAAGCAAGAAACAGGGACAGGAGCTGGGTCTTGTCGCCGATCTCGGCAATGGCGACGGCTGCGGTTGAGCTGAGGAAAACTCCCATGGCGACGCGGATTCTAGCAGAACGATGTGCGGGGGGCAATGGGAGGATATCCTGTGCGATATTCCGGAAGGAAGAAGGTGGAAGGATGAAGGAGGAAGTAAATCGTAAAGGCCTTCCCGCTTTTCCCCCCTTTTGATTTGGTATTTTCTTTTGCGCTCTTTCGCGCACTCTGCTTTAAAATAAAGGTTTTTAAAGGAATCGTGCTTTTACCTAGATTAAAAGTTTTCTCCGCGAACTCTGCGATGGTATTTTGTGATTACCTCTGCGAAACTCTGCGCTAAGGTTTTTATCTAGTAAGAGCAGCGTGTCGATGTTCTCCGATATGCTGCCAGGAGGTGAGCATGGGCCAAGAGGCCAACGGTAAAAAGAACCTCAAAGACACCCTCTACGAGGTTATTTTCGAGGCAGACACGCCGCCGGGGAAATTGTTCGATGTGCTCCTTATCGTGAGCATAATAGGCAGTGTTATGGTGGTCATGGCCGACAGTGTCGGTGCCATTCGGGTTTCTTATGGCCGGGTCCTCGTGGCGGCGGAGTGGTTCTTCACCGTTCTCTTCAGCATCGAATATCTTTTCAGGCTGTACTGTGTCCGAAGCCGCCTGAAGTACGCCATCAGTTTTTATGGTGTCGTGGATTTTATTTCTATTGTACCCACATACCTGAGCCTTGTTTTTCCCGCGACAAAGTACTTTGCAATCCTGCGGATGCTGAGGATCCTCAGGGTGTTTAGGGTTCTGAAACTGATCCAGTATCTTAGCGAAGCCAATTTGCTTATGAAAGCCCTCGCCTCGAGCAGGCGTAAAATCACCATCTTTTTCTTCACTGTTCTCACCATGGTGACCATATTCGGTTCGCTCATGTACGTTATAGAGGGAGAGGCCAACGGGTTCACCAGCATTCCCAAGAGTATTTACTGGGCCATCGTTACCATGACCACGGTGGGGTACGGGGATATCTCACCCCAGACTGCGCTGGGCCAGGCCCTGGCCTCCGTTATCATGATCTTGGGTTACAGCATCATAGCGGTACCAACCGGCATTTTCACGGTGGAGTTCAGCCAGGCACTTTCCAGGGAAACATCTGCAAGCTGCTTATCCTGCGGGAAGGGTGGGCTCGACCAGGATGCACAGTTCTGCAAGTTCTGTGGGGAGGAGCTGTAAAGGCGGTTTTTTTGAACACAAAGTACACAAAGTGTCACGAAGTTCAGGTTTAGGTCTTATTTTCCCCCTTTGTTAACTTTGTGAACTTCGTGTTTCATTAAACGCCGCATTCAAAGGAACCGCTCTTTTCCC
>JALHUC010000295.1 GCA_022865845.1 bacterium
ATCTTATTCCACCTGCACAGCGTCCTGTCCAGAACTTCAACCCCCTCGTACAGAACCACTCCGAGAAGCCCCATGGCGACGATCCCCGCGTACATACTTTCGTAATCCAGCTGACTCCAGGCATCGAGTATGAAAAAGCCTAACCCATGATTAGTGGCGAAGGATTCGACGAAGAAGAGAACGGCTATGGCAGTGCCGATACCGATCCTCAGGCTGGTCAGAATGCTGGGCAGCACCGCCGGCAAAACGAGGTGAACCGCTTTCTGCACCCGGTTGGCTCCCAGGCTTCGCATGGACAGAATGTACTCTTTGGGAATCTCACGTGCGGCATCACGGGTGGTAACCAGGATCTGGAAAAACAGGATAAAAGCGATGAGAAAGATCTTGGAACTGTCGCCTATTCCGAAGACAAGTAAGACCAGCGGAAGAAATGCGATCTTGGGAACAGGATAGGTGAGGTAAACAAGAGGGGAGGCCAGCGAATCTACCCGCTTGATGCGTCCCATGGCGATACCTATAGGGACGGCGGTTACAAGGGCCAGAAACAGACTTGCAAGGACCCTGTAGGTGGAGATAAGAAAGTGATTTCCAAGGGATCCACTTATCTCCTTAACAAATGCGGCGATAACGGATACTGGCCCTGGGAGAGCTTCTGTCCTGAGCACCATGGCTGCCCCCTGCCAGAGCAGGAAAAGGAACGCCAGTGCCAGCAGGTAAGGCCCTGTTTTCCCCTTTCCATGTTTCACGACAGGCCCTCCACAGTTTGGCGGATCTCGCTGCACTTTAAATGATACGCCTCGGTAAGGCGGTATGATTCCTCACCCATTCCCGGATTGTCGAGTATGGAGACGAGCCTGCCCGGACGAGGGGAAAGGATGACGATCCGCCTGCCAAGGAACACCGCCTCTTCGATGCTGTGGGTGACGAGGACGAAGGTGAATGATCGGTTTCTCCACAGGCCGAGGACCAGGTTCTGAAGGGACTCCCGTGTGATGGAGTCGAGGGCGGAAAACGGTTCGTCCATGAGAAGAAGGTCCGGTTCAGTGGCAAGGGAGCGGGCAATGGCCACACGCTGCTTTTGTCCACCGGAGAGTTGACCCGGGAAACTGTCGCGGACATCCCAGATGCCCATATCTTCCATAAGAGCTTTGATAGTCGCCGATCGTTCTTCTTTTTTCGCACCCCGCAGGGTCAGACCCAGGGAGGTGTTCTCAAGGGCGTTTTTCCACGGAAAGAGGCCGTGCTGTTGAAGGATAAGGCTGGTGGAAAGGCGGACCGAGACCAGCGGTTCACCGTTTAAAAACACTTTTCCGGAGGTAGGTTTGAGCAGACCGGCGAGAAGGTACAGGAGGGAGGATTTCCCGCAGCCGGTTGGGCCAATGACGACACATGACGACCCGGTGTCCAGGGTCAGATCCACATGGGTCAGCGCCCTGTGATCCCCGGCATCGGTTTGATAAGTGACACTGACATCGTCTAAATGAACCAAAGAGTTCCCCTTAGCCAAGTGAAGGGTGAACAGTGAATAGTGAATGGTGATTTTATATTGGCTTCATCTATTAATCCGTCTACTTACCACACTTGACAAAACACCGCACAGCTTGTTCGCTTTCACCGATCACCGATCACCGATCACCGATCACCGATCACCGATCACCGATCACCGATCACCGATCACCGATCACCGATCACCGATCACCGATCACTACTCCCCCATATCCACACTGACTGTATTCATCCCCTCCCTGACCTCCTTGCCGACTTTCCGCTCCACGCCCAGGGGATCGTAACTCAAGATAAAGGTATGCTGCCCCACGGGAACGTCCGGGATGGTTACGGGTGTATAGCCCTTTTCCTCGCCCCTGAAGCTCACCCTGGCCCAGGGGTTGGCGCTGATCCTGACGGTGCCGGTGGGCAAAGGGATTAAGGTGACAATATACCGCTCCTCCATTCCGGGCGGGATCCGAAAAGGTTCATCCCTGTATCCGTAGAGTCTGGCCTCCATATTCGCCGTGGAGTCATCAAAACCGCTCCTGATCGTCACCGGGGTGGTCCCAACCGGGATACCGTCAGCCAGGATGCTGGCTCCAGAAGGTTCTGATCTCAGGGTTATGGTGTGTTCGAGAGGAAGTGCTTCAGGCTGGGGCGATGGTTTGGAGACCGGCTCCGGTGCCACAGCGTTTATCTGTACTGCGGGAGCGCGCTTTGATTCCATGCCTGTGGGGAGAAGAAAAACAGCTGCGACGAGAGCAACGCCTGCTGTAACCATGGCCAGGTAGGGCCAGAGACGTGATCTTCTGGATCGCGGGATTGTCGGTGCCGTCAGTGAGCCGCCAGGAACGGCACCAGCTACGCCGTTAATTTCAGGCACCATTGAGCGTACCCTGCTGGCGAGTGAAGTGACGGCAGAGGGCAGGACCAGCGGTTCCAGGGCTTCCAGGACCGAAGCAGCGCTGTCGGGTCTTTCGGCCGGATGGAGACTGAGGAGCCGGTCCACCAGTTCATAGAGGGGCGAGGGCAGCCCGGGGGCTGCGTTGCACAGAGGAATATGTTCAGCCTTCCCGATGGCAGAGATGGTTGCGGCTTCGCTTCCCCGATCGAAAGGATGGTTTCCCGACAACAGTTGATAAGCGATGATGCCGAAGGAGAAAAGGTCTGTGTGGTGGTCCAGTTCCTTGCCTTCCATCTGTTCTGGCGACATATAGGCCAGCTTTCCCCTTATGGTGGCGCTGGCGGCTATATCACCGAGCATGGCGCGCGCGATCCCGAAATCGGCGACCTTAACCTCTCCCAGGGTGGATATGAGAATGTTGTGAGGGTTGAGATCGCAGTGGATGATCCCTCCTTCACCCTTTTCCCCACCCCCATGGCGGTGTGCATGGTTAAGCCCTCTTCCCACGGCATAGAGGACCGCGATCGATTCATTCAGGGAAAGCTTTTCATTGGGGGAAGCTGAGCGCAGGATTCTTCGAAGATCGGCCCCCGGTATATATTCCATTTCGATAAAGGGAGTCCCATCAATTATGTCAAAACCGTTGACCTGCACTATGTTGGGGTGTTTCAGGGAGGCGGCCAGTCGGGCTTCCCTGGAAAACCTTTTCCTGAAAGTGTCCTCCCTCGCGAGGTGGGGAAGGATGACTTTAAGGGCCACCTGCACCTCGAACCCGTCAGGTCCGTGTTTTGTGGCCCTGAAGACCTCCCCCATGCCTCCGATGCCGACCCGTTCGTGAAGGATGTAGTTGCCGAAAGAGCGTTCCATAGGGGGAAAG
>JALHUC010000296.1 GCA_022865845.1 bacterium
ATACCCAACACCCCCAATAAAAGGCGGGGCGGTATCGTCATGGCCTCGAAGATCGCTCCCATCTTCTTCAACACACTACGCGGCTGCGGAGCTGTTCCTGTACGCTGCCAGGCAGGAGCACTGAAGGAGGGAACGGTGGTCGAGGTGGATTTCGAATCAGGAAAGGTCCTTGAAAAGGGATCGGGCAAGGTCCTGGTGGAGTTCACTATAGAACCTGGGTCCATAAAGGACGAATACAGGGCCGGGGGCAGAAACCTTCTTATCATCGGCAGAAAGCTTACGCAAAGAGCCATAGAGTACTGCAGCAAACTGGGTATTAAATCCGGAGATTCAGCCGTCCACCTGCCAGAAAAACCGGAAATCCCTGAAGGCCAGGCCTTTTCCCTGGCCCAGAAGCTTGTGGGTAAAGCCAGCGGGATAAAGGGAGCCCTTCCCGGGTCCTACGTTGAACCCCAGGCCCATTTGGTTTTTTCCCAGGACACAACCGGTAAAATGACCCGCCAGGAACTCGAGGAGCTGGCCTGTACTCACTTCGCGACCGTCTTCATCCAGTCCTTCTGTCACACGGCAGCCGGACCGCGCAGCAAAGACGCTCTCATGCAGCACACCCTGACTGACTTTACCAGCAGGCTTGGCGGTATTGCCCTCAAACCGGGAGATGGGATAATACACACCAACGGCAACCGTTTCTGTCTCCCCTACTTCGTGGGCACAGGCGGGGACAGCCACACCCGTTTTCCTATCGGGATCAGTTTCCCGGCAGGTTCCGACCTTGTGGCCTTTGCGGCCAGCCAGGGATACCTGCCCCTGGATATGCCTGAGTCGGTGCTGGTGCGCTTCACAGGGAAGATCCAGCCCGGTATCACCCTCAGAGATCTTGTCAACGCCATCCCCTATTCCGCTTTGCAGCAAGGTAAACTGAACCTTGAAAAGGGGGACAACAAGGTTAATGTATTCGCGGACCGGATCCTGGAGATGGAGGGTCTCGAAGGCATCAGCGTGGAGGGTTCCTACAAGTTCACCGATACGTCGGCCGAAAGATCAGCCGCAGCCACCGTCTTTTCCCATGATCCGGAGAAGGTTATAGAATACGTCCGGAACAACCTGACCTTCCTGCGTGAGAACTTCATCAAGAGAAACCCGTCCAAACAGATACAGGTCATCATCAACCTGATGGAAAACTGGCTGAAAAACCCGGAGATCCTTACAGGAGACGAAGGCGCTCCCTACGCCGATATTATCGAAGTGGATATGACCTCCATCACCGAACCGCTGCTGGCCGCCCCCAACGATCCCGACAGGATCGTGACCCTTTCCGAGGCTGCCGGAACGACTATCGATGAAGTTTTCGTTGGTTCCTGTATGACGGACGTCACCGATTTCAGGGCAGTTTCCAGGATCATCGGGAATGAGCAGCTGTCCCCCACCATGCGGTTCTGGACCGTGCCCCCGGACAGGGAAAGTAATATAGCCCTTGCTGATGAGGGGGTCCACCAGACCCTGATGTCCGCCGGAGCGAACGTACACGTCCCGGGCTGCAGCCTGTGCATGGGAAACCAGGGGCAGGTGGCCTCGGACGCCACCGTGATCTCCACCAGCACTAGGAACTTTGATAACCGTATGGGGACCGGGGCCCAGGTCTACCTTGGATCTTCCCACGTTGCCGCACTATGCGCTCTTTATGGGAAGATCCCCACTTTGGACGAGTATATGAATGTGTATATGGAGAAGATCAAACCGGTGGAGGAGAAGATTTCAGAACCGATGAGGTTCTGAAATCAGTGTAGAGTGTAGAGTGCAGGGTGTAGAGGTTTAAATCTTAAACCCGAAACCTTAAACTCGAAACTTAACCAAAATAACTAAAGGCTCCAGAATCGGGAGCCTTTAGTTTATTTTCCACTGCCCTTTTTAACAGGGATGAAGGGGATAAGGGGGATTTGGTTAACCCCATACATCTCCTCCGGGATTCCGGGCGAAGCGACTTGTCACGTCTTCGTTATGCCCTGGGCATAACGAAGACGGAAGCGATCCCGGTTGCTATAAAACCGATGGTTTGAAACGCAGAGGACGCGAAGGACGCAGGGGGCTCCCTTGGTG
>JALHUC010000297.1 GCA_022865845.1 bacterium
GTAGTAGTACTGAAAACATCTCCCGCGTCGGTCGTTGCCGATTACGGTGAACTTATGCGAAGGGCTGGGTACAGAAATGTTCTGAACCCTGAAATACCGACACTTATCAAGCTCAACCTTTCGTGGACAAAATACTTTCCGGCCTGCTCGTCCCAGCCGTGGCAGGTTCACGGTGTCGTCAAGACCATGATCGATGACGGTTACAAGAGAGACAAGATCATCCCCATTGAGAACAAAACTGTGGTTACAAACCCGATCAAGGGTGCCAACAACAACCGCTGGATGAAGGTACTCGATCAGTATGGGCTGGATTTTGTTCCGCTGCCAGATGTCAAATGGATCAAACACCAGTTTTCAGAACCTCTCATGAAGTTAAGCGAGATATTTCCGGAGGGTATTGAGGTCCCTGAAATGTTCATGGGAAAAAATGTGGTGCATCTCCCCACGGTAAAGACACACGGTCACAGTACGACCACCGGGGCCATCAAAAACTCCTTCGGAGGCCTCCTGAAGACGGTGCGGCACTATGCCCACAAATATATGCATGAAGTGCTGGTGGACCTCATGATAATGCAGAAGGAGCTTCATCCGGCGATATTTGCTGTCATGGACGGCACCGTTTGCGGTAACGGAGCGGGTCCGCGAACCATGCTGCCTGTGGAAAAAGACTACATCCTGGCCAGTTCAGACAGTGTTGCTATCGATTCCGTGGCCGCTTCCATGATGGGTTTCGACCCCATGACCATCCCGTACCTCCGGATGTGCCACGAACGAGGCCTGGGGATCGCTCGCCCTGATGAAATTGAGGTGGAGGGGGAGGATATCGAGGGCGTTAACTTCGGATTTACGGTGAAGCGCAGTTTCGTCATCTGGGGAGATCAGCTGATCCGAAAGGGTTGGCTGCAGCCAATGGAAAAGCTGCTTCTTCATTCCCCTCTGGTGGTATGGGCCCCCTTTGCCTCTAACGTTTATCATGACATGTTCTGGTATCCTACGGTGGGCAGGTCAAGGATCAGGCAGTTCAATAAGGGCAAGTGGGGGAGGCTGTTTGACTCATACGGCTAGACCAAAACGGGTTTGGAAGAGCAGGAATATAGCGATCTGGACCGTCCTCTCGGCGGTCGTAGTCTTTATTCTCATTAGCCTTATTACCGACTTGGATACCCTTGAAACAGCCCTGGTGGGTTTTCCGCTGCGCTTCCTGGTGCCCATTGGGCTTCTCTCTCTGGGTAATTACCTTCTCAGATATGTAAAGTGGCACTGGTATCTGAAGCTCCTGGGCCACAGGATCAACCGATTCCCCAATTTACTGGTGTTCCTGTGTGGTTTTGCCCTGACCGTCACACCCGGGAAAGTAGGGGAGTTCCTTAAGGCCTATATCGTCAAAGAGCGGTTTAATGTCCCCTACACTGCCTCCACAGCGGTGCTCCTGATGGAACGATTCACCGATGTGGCTGCTATCGTTCTTCTGACCTGCCTTGGCCTTTTCTTCCGGTTTCTGCACTGGTCGGTTGCCGTTTTGGCTGTATTGGCCTTAATTGCCTTCCTGATGGTTCTGAAAAACCGATTCATCGCAGGGTGGGTCATTGACCAGACGACCCGGTTCAGGCTGCTGAAACGCTTCTCTGGGCCATTGAAGACCCTTTATGAGGAGGGCTGGATCCTTCTTGATATGGGAATTTTCATCCCCGCGCTCCTGCTCAGCATCGCCGCATGGTTTCTGGAGGGGGTGGGGTACACTCTCGTGGCCTGGGGCCTCGGCTCAACAATCACCCTCATGGAGGGAGTATTCATTTACTCTGTGGCCCTTCTGGGAGGTGCTTTGACTCTATTCGTGGGAGGCTTGGGCGCTACGGAAGGCGGTATGGTAGGGTTGGGAATTTTTTTCGGAATGACACGGGTTACAGCGGCAGCTTCCACCATTATCATTCGGGTAATGACACTCTGGTTCGCTGTTCTTATCGGATGGGGAGTCCTCCTGTTCACTCCCAGCCTGAGGTCTTTGCTGAATGCCGCCAGAACGGATGAACCCGAGTTTACGAGTGAGGAAATAGAAGTGAAATCGTAAGTGCCGGTGGTAAACCGAGATTTAACTGCCTGACACGGACATGCGGGGATAGAGCTGGAGGGGGCGAGAGGGAGAGTGGGTGAGGGGAGTACGGCGGAGCACAGGGTTTTTCTCCGCATAAGAGGGGGTGAAAGGGAGAGTGGGTGAGGGGGAGAAAAATCAACCTTATTCCGGACATCGCCCATACGGCGCTAATGCTAGAACTCAATTCTAAACAGCATGTTAGGCCCTCTGAGCTTATAATCAACATTATATATTGAAAAATTCAATACGTGCCTGATAGGGGAATGTTTTGAGTCGTTATGTTGTTTATATAGCCATGAGTCTGGACGGATACATCGCCGATGCGGATGGTGATGTCCACTGGCTTGAGGCCTTCGAAAAGGACGATTACGGCTATGGGGA
>JALHUC010000298.1 GCA_022865845.1 bacterium
ACCGCCTCCATCACGAGTTCGAACATGGGCTTTTCCACCCTGGACATCACCTGTTCGTAAAGGTCTCCCTCCTCCATAGTGCTCCAGGGTTCCACGATCTGATGCATCCATTTTCTGATAAATTCGTCAAAAGTCTCTTCTACCCCCTTGTCGGAGCCTTCCATGGACAGACCCAGATCAGAGGTGTGGATCACCCGATCAGATGCCAGGACGGAGGCCCTCTTGAGGGTGTTGAGGAGCTCGCGGACGTTGCCGGGCCAGACGTGCTTCACGAGAACCGACATGGCCCCGTCTGAAATGATCCTGGGCTTGGAACCTTCCTCCTCCGCGAAGACTCTAAGGAAGTGCCCCGTGAGGACAGGAATGTCCTCCCTGCGCTCCCTCAGCGGCGGTATGCGGAGGGACACGACGTTGAGCCGATAGTAGAGGTCCTCCCTGAAGTCTCCTTCCTTGACCGCCTCCCACAGCTCCCTGTGGGTGGCCGAGATGACCCGTACGTCTGAACTGAAGGAACGCTGCCCGCCCACCCGTTCAAACTCGCGGTTCTCCAGGACCCTCAGTATCTTGGCCTGGAGATTGGCCGGCATATCGCCGATCTCGTCCAGGAACAAGGTTCCCCCGGCGGCGAGCTCGAACTTGCCTTTTCTCGTCTCGGTGGCGCCTGTAAAGGCCCCCTTTTCATGCCCGAATAGGACACTTTCGAGCAGTTCGCTAGGGATGGCTGAGGCGTTAACGGCAATGAAGGGGCCAGACGCCCTATTGCTGAACCGGTGGATGGCACGGGCTACCAGCTCCTTTCCTGTGCCGCTTTCCCCCAGGACGAGCACGGTCGCGTCGCTGGCCGCAACCCGCCCCATGGCCTTGAAGAGGTCCTCCATCAGGGGGGAGGTTCCGATCATGTCCTCCATTTCGGCCGGGATCGGTTCCGGTTCCCTCATTGATCCCACAGCTTCGGCCTGGGCGAGTCCGCGATCCACTCTCTCCAGCAGGACGGCTATATCGAAGGGTTTGGGCAGGTAGTCGTAGGCTCCCCTGCGCATGGCTTCGACAGCGTGAGTCATGATGTTCTGAGCGGTGATGATGAGGACGGGCAGTTGGGGGTGCGACTCCTTGATCTTGCGCAGGACGGTTAGACCGTCAATGTCCGGCATAAGGATGTCCAGGATGACAAGGTCTGGAGCAACTTCAAAGGCGGCCGATATTCCGGACCGCCCGTCCGGGACCGAGGTTACGCTGTACCCTTCCCTGGAAAGGGATTTGTCCAGCACCCACCGCATGCTTTGGTCATCTTCGATGACTAATATTTTTTTACTCATTATCTTCCCCTAATATCCTACGGTAAAAAAATATCTGGTAGAAATTACCTGAAGGTTTTGTCTTTTGGTTATTTAAGCTTTGAATTCCGGTTTATCCGGAATTCAAAGGCAGGAAAACGCGGACTACCGCCCCTCCCCCTTCCCTGTTGTCCAGCAAGAGGGAGCCGCCATGGTCGTGGATGATCTGTTCGCTGATGGCAAGGCCCAGCCCAACTCCCTTGGACTTGGTGGTGACGAAAGGAGTGGTGTATTCTTTTATGTCCGGGTCGAACCCTTGCCCCTCGTCCTTGATCACCACTTCCAG
>JALHUC010000033.1 GCA_022865845.1 bacterium
GACCTTTTCTCCCTCTCCCGGCCCTTCATTCGTGAACCGGATCTCGTGAATATCTGGAGGGAAGATCCCGGTCACCGATCCACCTGCACCTCATGTAACCTGTGCTTCAGGCCAGGAATGAGAGAGGGAGGGATCTACTGCGTTCCCGAAAAAAGGCTACAGGAAAAGCAAGCCTGACTTTTGTCGGGAACGAGCCCAAAGACCAAAGCCTAAAGACCAAAGGTATGGATTGATCAACTATTGGCACTACTTTGGACCTTGGGCTTTGGACTTTGGGCTGCTTCTTCCCCCCATGTTAGCTTCTTCCCCCTATTGACCCTTCCCCTCCCTTGTGTCACCCTTTTGGGTGTTCTTACAGTAGAAACTTGGCTGGAAAGTGGAAAATTTGCTTTAAAATACTTAGCCCGCATTTCTCACCAGGGTTCGTCGCGAGGCGGCGTAGACGGGCATGTCTACTGCGTTGCGCTCGGTCGGGCTCGTTAGGGTGTGATCCCGAAGTATTTTAAAGGGAGCCTTCATGTCAAAGAGATTGATCATTTGCGGAGCAGGTGTCATCGGCTCGAACCTCGCCAAGTACCTGGCCGAGGAGAGGCACGAGGTCACCCTCATTGAGCATAAACAGAATGTAGCTGCCCGTGCCACTGAAAAGCTGGATGTCCAGGTAACGGTGGGGTCTGCTTTTGATCCCCGGGTCCTGGAAGAGGCAGGCGTCGGCCAGGCCGACATGGTTATCGCGGTGACCAACTCGGATGTGGCCAACCTGACCATCTGTTCCCTGGCCGCTGCCTTTGGCGCAAAGAAAATGATCGCGCGCGTTCGGGACATGGCCCTGTCAGAGATGGTTGAGCGCCACGGTCGCGATCACTTCCACGTCGATGAGATCATCAACCCCGACGAAGTTGCCGCCCAGACAATTGTCAAGATCATGGAGGCACCTGGCTCCAGTGAAGTTGCTGACTTTGCCGGCGGAAGGATACTGCTTCGTTCCTTCAACGTCCCGGAAGAGTCGCCCCTGGTTGGAGAACGTCTGGGCAATCTGAGAGAGTCCGATTTTCCGTGGCCCTTTGTCATGGTGGCCATCAACCGCGGCGGGAAGATCCACATTCCGCGCGGTGACGATGTCGTAGAAGCCAGGGACCGGATCTATGTCCTGCTGCCGAAGCCTTCTCTGGCCGAGTTCCTCACCTTTGTATACCCCGGTGTGCGGCTTCCCAAAAAGGTGATCATTTACGGTGCCACCAATACAGGGACAAGCCTGGCCAAAAGCCTTTCGGAGAAAATCCCGGATGTTGTGCTCCTGGAGGAAAACCGCCTCAAGGCGGAGAAGGTGGCCGGTGAACTGAAAGATGTGAGGGTCATCAACGGACTGGCCTCGGAAGCCGACATCCTCAGGGAGTGCGGTGTGGAAGCTGCGGATTCCTATATAGCGGTGTCTGCCAGCGATCATCACAATCTGATAAGCGCGGTGCTCGCAAAGCAGATGGGAGCCAAGACGACTGTGATAACGACTCACACGCCAGATTACATTCCGATCGTGGCAGGGCTGGGTATTGACGCCTTCATAAACCCCAGGCTGCTCGCCACAGATCAGATCATGCGTTTGGTAAGAGGCGAAAGGATCAGCCACGTGGCAAGCCTCCCCGAGGTAAAGGCGGAGGTTCTCGAACTTGTGGCTGAGCCGGACTCGCCCATCACCAGGAAACCGCTCAAGGATTTCAAATTCCCCAAAAATTCCATCGTTGGAGCGATCTGCAGGGAGGATGAAGTTGTTCTGGCATCAGGCGACAGCCATGTGCGGGCGGGTGAACCGGTTGTCGTTTTCTGTCACGAGGATGCGGTCCCGCAAATAGAAAAGCTGTTCACAAAGAGGAAACTTCTCTAGGATTCCCCCTTCACAGGGCGGAGCTTTCTGGTAGCTACTAGGCATGCATAAAAAACTGGTTTTAAATGTCATCTCCAGGATACTGCTGGTCGTGTCCCTTATCATGGTCCTTCCCCTGGGTTGGGCCGTTCTGGATGATCCCTCGAGCGCCGAATCCCGATCGTTTATCATTACCATCCTGCTGGGTCTCGCAATTGTGGCTGTAATACGGAAATTTTCTCCTGCTTCCGGTGATGATTTTGACGTCATGGGAGCCAAGGATGGGCTCGCCATTGTGGGTCTGTCGTGGATTGCTGTTTCCCTTCTCGGATCGCTGCCCTTTTACCTGAGCGGTGTGGCACCGACCTTTACAGACGCATTTTTTGAGACGGTAAGCGGGTTTACCACTACCGGGGCTACTATCCTCACATGGATTGAAGGGCAACCCAGAGGCGTGCTGTTCTGGCGCAGCCTTACTCATTGGCTTGGCGGCATGGGGATCATTGTGCTGTCTGTGGCTCTTCTCCCTGCCATCGGCAGGGGCGCCTACGCTCTTTACAGGGCGGAAGCGCCGGGGCCAACCGCCGAAAGGGTCAGGCCCAGCATGAAGGAGACGGCCAAGACCCTCTGGACCGTCTACTTCATCCTGAGTGCGGCGGAAGCCCTCCTGCTTCTTGCGGGGGACATGCCGCTGTTCGATGCTCTATGTCACACATTCGGGACCATGGCCACTGGAGGGTTTTCTACAAAAAACGCCAGTATCGCAGCCTACGGCAGCTATATCCAGTGGGTCATCGTCGCGTTCATGTTCCTGGCTGGATGCAACTTTATCCTTCACTATCAGGGGCTGCGAGGGAAGGTGAAAAGTTACTGGCGAAGCGAAGAGTTCAGGGTCTACCTGACTATCACACTGTTCTTCATCTCCCTGTTTACTTTGGTACTTGGCTTTGGTGGAGAGGGTTTTTCTGAATCGACTGTGCGCCAGTCTGCGTTTCAGATCGTGTCCATATTGACCACCACCGGTTACACAACGGTGGATTTTGGCCTCTGGCCTGCCTTCCTGAAGATCTCCCTCGTTATCCTCATGTTCGTGGGGGGCTGTGCCGGGTCCACCGGTGGGGGAATGAAAGTGATCAGGGTTTATATAGCCCTCAAAACGGGTGCCAAAAGTATCATACAGGTTATCCTCCCCAACGCGGTTATGCCGCTCAAGATCGATTCCAAGCCGGTTTCGGATACCTATGTCGTCAGGGCCGCGGCCTATTTCATTATCTACATGTTCCTCTTCCTCTTTGGAACCGTGGCGATGACTATCACAGAAAGTACGGATCTGGTCACAGCTTTTGGCGCCTCTGTAGCCTGTCTATCGAACATCGGCCCTGGTCTCGGCAAGGTAGGTGCGGTTGAGAACTACGCATGGATATCACCGGCAGGCAAGTGGATCCTCTCCTTCCTCATGCTCGCTGGACGCCTGGAACTGTACTCGATCCTTATTCTTTTTGTACCGGATACGTGGAGAAAGTGATTTTGCCAGCACAAAATCACTTTCAGTTCCAGGTTCCAAGTTCCGAGGAAAACAATGATTAACGGTTCAAAATTATAATACTCTTTTTCAATTATAAGCTTGCTCTTGCTGTCGTCTTCAGTTCTGGCAGAGAAGTCCATTGAGCGTGGAACTTGAAACTTGGAACTTGGAACTCGATGAGAGCAATATGAAGTTGTCAGACGTTTTCCTTATAATATTATTTATTGCTCTCATCGCCGGTATGCTCCTCACCGCCATTTTCGGCCGCGGCAGCAGGCACGGATACGGAATGGCTCCAACCAACACAAATACTATTAAATTGGTCAGCATGTAAGGTCAGTTCTGTAACAACAACTTGACAGCCATGGTGTGAGTTGTTAGATAGTCGATGTAGCCTTGGGAGGGGCGAGGAACTGTTTGCGGAGGATTAACATGAAGAAGTATATCATCATCGGTTCTGTCGCTGTTTTCGTGCTTGTCGCGGTGTCGGTCTTTGCCCTTCAGGGCAAGAGCGGGCAAGCGGCTGTGGCCGAAGAAGTGGCACCTCTGGCCGCTGCCACCTCAAGTTCGGGATGTGGCGCCAGCGGTTCTGGAGGGTGCGGGTCCAGCGCTTCTGGCGGTTGTGGCGGGGAGGCTTTGAACCCGGATGAGGCCAAAGCACGTACAGACCAGATAACGGCCTATCTCCAGGACTACTACACGGGGAAGGGTTACGAGAAAGTTCAGGTCAAAATAGACGACTTCGGCTGCCACCAGGAGGCCACCGTTTCCAGCGACGGAAAGGTCGTGGACAGGCTTTCAGTCAGCGGGAACAGTATAACGAAGATTGAGAGCTGAGAGCCGTAATCGGTGAACAGTGAACCGTGAATCGTGATCAGAAAGAACGAAGGGCCGGGAATTTCCCGGCCCTTTTTATTTGGAATTTGGAATCTGGAATTTGGAATTAGTCTTTTACTGCTGGCAGTACCAGGTTCAAAGCCACCCCCAGGATACCCGCCAGGCCGATGCCGCCGAGTCCCAGGATCTTCATCCCGCCCAGACCGGAAACGAGGATGAGGGATACGACGATGAGGTTCCTGGGAAGAGTGAGGTCATCCCCGGCCCTTACCAGTGTATTCAGACCGATGACGGTAATGGCTCCGAAAAGGAGGATCATGATCCCTCCCATCACCGGGACCGGGATGGTGGACAGAAGCGCTCCGAACTTGCCTATAAAGGCCAGAGCGATGGCAACGATGGCGGCCCAGGTCATGACAGCGGGGTTAAAGACCCTGGTGATGGCCACCGCGCCGCTGACCTCTGAGTAGGTGGTATTGGGTGGTCCGCCCAGCAGCGATGCAAAGCTTGTGGCAATCCCGTCCCCAAGGAGAGTCCTGTGTATTCCCGGGTCATCCACGTAGTCCTTCCCGCTTATGGAGCCGATAGCGAGGATATCTCCGAAGTGTTCGATAGCCGGAGCGATGGCCACCGGAACGATGAAGATGATCGCCTCAAGGTTCCACACCGGGAGGGTGAAGTTGGGCCACGCGATGAAGGCGGCCTCCTTGACGGCGTCGAACTTTACAAGGCCGAGAAGCATGGCGGTCACGTAGCCGGTACCGACTCCGCACAAGATGGGAATGAGGCGCAGCATCCCTTTGGCCATCATGGTCACGAGGATGGTGGTTGCCAGGGAAACGATAGCCACAATGATCGCCTGATTGTAAGGCACCAGTACCAGGGCGCCGTCACCTGATCTTCCCTGGGCCATGTGGACAGCAACAGGAGCGAGCAGGAGGCCGATGACCATGATGACAGGGCCTGTCACGATGGGGGGCAGCACCTTGTGGAGAATATCCGTCCCCTGCCAGCGCACCAGCTGGCTCAGGATTATATAAACCACACCTGCTGCGGCCAGACCGCACATGGTTCCGGGGATGCCCCACTTTGCCACTCCTACGCTTATGGGAGCGATGAAGGCAAAGGAGGAAGCAAGAAAAATGGGAACCTTTCCCTTGGTAATCAGTTGGAAGATGAGGGTTCCTGCTCCCGCTGTGAACAGTGCTACGTTGGGGTCAAGGCCGGTGATAAGGGGCACCAGAACCAGGGCCCCGAAGGCTACGAACAGCATCTGGGCTCCAATGACGCTGTCCCTTATGGAAAAATTGTAAGCGGTTGATTCCATCTCGGACACGTTTTCCTCCTTTCCCCTGCAAGTGAAAAGCACAAAAAAAGGGGGCCACAAGGCCCTCTTCTATTTGGTTCCGAAAATCTTGTCCCCGGCGTCCCCGAGGCCGGGCAGGATATACCCGATTTCGTTCAGTCGTTCGTCAATAGCGGCGGTATAGACCTCCACGTCGGGGTGGCACTCTTCCAGCTTCTTCAACCCTTCAGGGGCGGCTACCAGGAAAAGCCCCTTGAGCCTGGTGCAGCCGTCTCTCTTGAGCATATCCACGGCGGCGCAAAGGGTGCCGCCGGTGGCCAGCATCGGGTCCAGTATGAGAGCGATCCTGTCCTGTATGTTGCTGGTCATCTTCTCGTAGTAAACTACCGGCTCGAGGGTTTCTTCGGTGCGATACATCCCAACGATGCTCACCCTTGCACTGGGGATGAGATCCAGGACCCCGTCCATCATCCCGAGGCCGGCCCGGAGTATTGGTACCACGGTGATCTTCTTGCCTTTGATCCTCTCCACAGCTACCGGCCCTGCCCACCCCTGGACTGTTTCCGGCTCAGTGGGAAGGTCCTTGGTCGCTTCGT
This sequence comes from bacterium, assembly GCA_022865845.1. Lineage (GTDB taxonomy): Bacteria > BMS3Abin14 > BMS3Abin14 > BMS3Abin14 > BMS3Abin14 > JALHUC01. Next base: position 6,126 of record JALHUC010000033.1, read on the forward strand.
AGGTGAGCAGGCGTGCTACCTCGGAGGCCAGTTCACGAAAATCCTTGGTGCTGATATCGTGCCTCCGCATAAGGCCCAGCTTGTGCTTGAGCAGAGGATGGTCAACAACGGTCACCTGCATGGATGAGATACTCCTGAGGTTTTTGCGATGAAAAGACGAAATTACGGGACTGGAAGCCCCCTCCCTTAACCCGGATTAAAGTATAGCCGATGAGTTGGGGAAAAGGAAATAAAGAATCAGTAATCAGTGGTCAGTAATCGGTAATCAGTAAAAGAAACAGTAATCAGTAATCAGTAATCTGTGATCAGTAACAGCAGACCTCAAAACCTCTCCATTTTGTTTGCACTGCCGTACTTGACAAA
>JALHUC010000299.1 GCA_022865845.1 bacterium
GTTCTTTGAATTTCGACCGTTACGCTTTTCAGCTTCCTGTCATCCAGGGTCGACGTGAATCCGACCACCCAGATCGCCGCTGGAGGAAAAGATGGCACAGGAAATGAAAAACGTCTACTGGGAAGATGTTGAAGTTGGGCAGGACCTGCCCGAGAAATCGCGGGTCATAGATACCACGTTAATAGTCAGCGGTGCCATATGGGCTTCACACGATTTCATGCCGGTACACCATGATAGAGACTTCGCGCAGGAAAAGGGAGCCCCCCATATCTTTATGAATATTTTAACCTCTAACGGACTCATGGCTTCATACCTGGAGCAGTGGGCCGGGACTGAAGCTGAATTAAAGAAGATGAACATTGGCCTCCAGGTACCGAATTTCCCTACTGCCGGCAACAAGATGGACATGAACGCAAGGATTACAAAGAAATACGAAGAGGCGGGCGATCATTTAATAGAGCTTGATATCTCCGGCGATAATACATTGGGTCCTCATGTGGTCGGGACGGCGGTCATGGCCCTGCCGGCTAAAGGATAGAGGGGGTTGGAAAATGACGATAAAGAATAAATCTTGCATTGTTGGTATAGGTTCAACCGAGTTCTCAAGGGTTAGCGGACGCAGCGAAATTCACATGGCGGTGGATGCGGCTATGGCAGCGTGTCAGGACGCGGGAATCAAGCCCGAGGAGATCGACGGGTGCGTCAAATTCGGTACCGCCGGACAGACCGCTACCGAGTTTACCACTGAGACAGACGTCGCCCGGTGTCTGGGTATTCCCAACCTGAGGTATTTCGTGGAGGCCCCGTGGGGTGGCGGCGCATGCTGTGCCACTGTCCTGCATGCTGCGCTGGCTGTTTCAGCAGGGATGGCGAACTACGTTCTGTGTTTCCGTTCGTTGAAACCTGCCAGCGGGACGGTACGCTATGGACGGCCGGCCAATATCCCGATCGACTCCCACTGGAGCTACACCATGCCTTTCGGCTTTGCGAGTCCGACCTCATGGGTAGCGATGTTCACACGAAGGTGGATGTACGAGACAGGGGCAACGAACGAGCAACTGGGTTGGGTTGCCATCGTCTGTAGAGAGAACGCTGTCCGGAACCCCAGGGCGATCTTCTACGGCAGGCCGATAACGATGGAGGACTATTTCAACTCGCCGATGCTGTGCGACCCTTTCCGTATGCATGATACCTGTCTGGAGAATGACGGTTCGGTTGCGCTTATCGTTACGACGCCTGAGAGGGCAAAGCATCTCAGGCAGAAGCCGGCCTATGTTGTAGGGGCTTCCGAGGCGACATCTTGGGATTCGTACTGTATGACCAGCTTCTATCGGGAAAATATCGGGATTCCGGAGATGGAGGAGACAGGGAAGGAGCTCTGGAAACAGACCGGGCTTTCACCTAAAAACATTGACGTAGCCCAGTTCTATGATGCCTTTACCTCCCTGGTTCCCATGCAAATGGAGGCGCTGGGGTTTGTTAAAGTGGGGGAAGGGGGGCCCTTCTGCGAGGGGGGTGACCGTATCCGGCCGACCGGGGAA
>JALHUC010000300.1 GCA_022865845.1 bacterium
CCACTGCCCAGGTGATCAAGGACGGCTGGCTCTACACCGGGGATCTTGTCGAAATAGAAGACGGGTACATCCGCATTACCGGCCGAAAGAAGGACATCCTGGTGACGTCAGGCGGCAAGAACATCTCACCGGCCGTCGTCGAAAACCTCATCATTGAAGACGACCTCATCTCCCAGGTCATGGTCTACGGCGACAGCAAAAAGTACCTCACCGCCCTGGTGGTGCCCAACTATGAGAGGGCCGCGGCCATGGCTGCAAAGATCGGACTGGGAGAGATCCCGGAGGCGGAACTTACTCCGCAAAAGCTCACCGCAAATCAACGCTTTTACGACATCCTCATGGACCGTATCAAGAGAAAGACCACCCACCTTTCGAACTACGAGCAGGTGAAGAGGATCTATCTCCTTGACCGGGAGCTCACCGAGGCCGACGGGGAGCTGACACCGACGATGAAAGTGAAGAGAAATATCGTCTCCAAAAAGTTCGCTGATAAATTAGATGCACTTTATGAAGAGTGAGACGATATTTCTCAGTGTCTAGCGAAACAAGGGCGAAGGGCGTAGGGCGAAGGGCGGAAAAACACAGGTCATTGCGAGGCCCTCAGGGCCGCGGCAATCTCGGGATTAAAAGCTAAAACCTCAGGGCCCGTCAGGGCCCTTTTCTTTGTCATTCCGGGCCACGACCCGGAATCCAGAAGTTCAAAAACTAATTAACCGCAGAGTACGCAGTGCGGCCGGCTGAAGGCCGCATCGCTGGGGAAAATCTGAATCTGGGGGAGAGAACAGTTCCTTGAAAAACCGCAAAGGCAGCCTCACGCCCTTCGACAAGCTCAGGGCAGGCAGGGAACGCAGGGAACGCAAAGGAAATCTTGGGTCTTGGTTTTGAATCTTTTAAACCTGAGGGAATGAGGTCCGACCCCCATGACATCCGGTTTTGCCTTTTCGCCAAGTCACTCAGTCGTCCAGTCGAAAGCCTTCTCTTTGGCCTTTGGACTTTGGGCTTTGGGCTGCCTTTAACCCGCTACTTCTTTAGCCCTCTCCCACCCCATCTGCTTGCCCCTCTCTACAGTCTCGTGGGAGAAGTCGAGGACCCAGCCCAGGTGTTCGGTGGGTTCGATGATGAGGCTTTTGTACTCCTTGAAAGGTTTTCCCTTGACGTTGTGGAGAGTGACGCCGTGCTCGGCCGCTTCACGGACGCTGCTGTTGATCTGGGTAAACTCGTGGATGTCGGAGTAGATGATGCCGGAAGAGGAGATGTCAAGGGCGCGGATGGCGATGTCCAGGATGTTCCTTGGCGGCTGTTCCAAAGGCGCCGGGTGTTTGGGCCAGCAGTTGATGACGACAACCTCCTCCGGGTCGGCATCGATGACATCCCCGATGGGGGAGAACCGTCTGAGGCTTCCGTCCACCATCATCTGGCATTCACTGGAGACGTACTGGGGAGGCCAGACGATGGGCACCACGGTCGAGGCCAGCACTGCCCGCTTGATGTTGGGGTCGTCGCCGCTGTAAACCGTGTAGCGTCCAGAATTGAGGGAAACAGTCCCTATCCTCAGATCCTTGACGATCTTTTCCGGCTCCACCTCTCTCTCGATGATGGCGGCCAGGGGGTCGTTTGAGTAGATGGATTTGGCGCCGCGGTAGAGTTTCCAAAGGGTCATGAAGTTGAACTTGCCGCTGTAAACCTTGCTGTTGCAGATCGATTTCCAGATCGCCTCAAGCCGGGTGTACTTTTCCATGGCCAGCATGGTGCCGTTGAGGGCCCCCACCGAAACGCCGCCGATGATGTCCCAGCTGTAACCCTTCTCCTCACGAAGGTACTTTTCTGCCCCCACCTGGAAGGCGCCCTTGGCACCGCCGCCGCTAAGGACCAGTGCTGTTTTTCCCATGAGAACCTCCACTATTTAACGAATTCCAAACGAGATCAAAGATCCATCCGCCTTCGCCCTCCGGGCTTCGACGGACAAGAGATCCAAGATCCATGAAAAGGTGCATACCACTTATTTTGTCATCGCGCCTGTCCACCGTCTTGTCGCCCATAGCTAAGAGAGCGACGGTGGAAGCCTTGGGCGAAGGAGGACCGCTCAGTCAAGATCTTTTTGCCTTTCTTTAACGTCACATGTAGATATAGCTGAAAAATCACGATAAAATGAACTTTTCTAAATATTACACACACCCTCATTGATATTGCCAGGTCCAATATGACGTTATTACACAGCTATGATCAGCTTGTCCCGGGAACCCTGATCAGGAGGTACAAACGTTTCCTGGCAGACGTACTCCTTGAAGATGGGCGCACGGTCACCGCCTTCACCCCCAATACAGGAGCCATGAAGACCTGCTCCGATCCCGGGTCGCCGGTCATGCTTCTCCACGACCCGAAACCGGGCCGCAAAACTGAGTACAACCTTGAGATGGTCTGTACTGATAACACCTGGGTGGGTGTCAATACCGGCCTCGCCAACACCCTGGGCGCAAGCATCATGGATGCCGGCCTTACCGGTCACCCCCAGTTGGAGGGGTTCCATGTATTAAAGCGAGAGGCTACCTGGGAGGACTCACGTTTCGACCTGAAGATCTCCCGTGGGGATAAAGAGGGTTTCGTGGAGATCAAGAACGTCACCTACAGATCGGATGATACCGCCCTTTTCCCGGACGCTGTTACCACCCGGGGCCAGAAACACCTTGAAACCCTCATTCGGGCCGCAGCCCAGGGAAACACCGCCTGCAATCTTTACATCGTCCAGCGCTCCGACTGCCGTGACTTTGCTCCAGCCCGGAATGTCGATCCCGGCTATGCCGACACCTTTCACCGGGCTGTTCGGGAGGGCGTCATCGTGATAGCGTGCCTTCTCGAAGTCCAGCCCGATGGGATATATTTCAAGCGCACCCTTCCGTTTGGGAAAATTGAAGTATAATATTGAGGATTCCTGATTCCTGATTCCTGATTCCTGATTTGGGTCATGCTTTTATAAGCAAGCAATACGCAATGCTCAATTCTCAATACTGAATGCGGAATGCGGAATGCGGAATCATTTTTTCCACCGAAAGGATCAAAGAAAAAAACATGAATACAACCGATTCCCACATGTACCTCCGTGACATGCGGTGGGAGGGCAAGCAGGTGATCCTCCACACCGACGGTCTCCTGTGCACCAGCGTCAGGGAGGTGGTGACCAGCAGAGCGTTTGAAAGGGTCCTCCACCTTTTTCTGAACCATTTGGAAGATCATGACGACCCTCTTCTTTCAGGCCTGTTCAGCGGACATAAAACAAAAGAAGAGCGCCGGCTCCTCCTGGTCCTGTTAAGGGCCCTGGC
>JALHUC010000301.1 GCA_022865845.1 bacterium
AACGCAGGGTGACGCAGAGCGGCCGATCATGGCCGCACCGCAGGGTTACGCAGGGTAAACATTTTAACTGAGGGAAGAGCGGTATCCAGGTCTAAGTATCCAGGTTTTACGGATCACGGATCACGAATTACGATTCACGGTTTTTTTACCACAGAGTTATTGAGGACACTGAGGAAGGCTTTAATCCGGGGGAAAGCGCTCATCATTCCGGGCCGAGTGAAACTTGGACCCGGAATCCAATCGTATTTGTCATCAAAGGAATTGGCGATCCTGGCGGGAAACAGCTGGCCTGAATTAGATCAGAAAATTTAACAAATCGAGGTTGCGTCCAGTTTCGAAATGACACCAGTGGTTGGGTAGTTTTTCAGGTTTCCCCCGACACTCCGATTCCAAGTTTATCACGCCAAAGGTGTGATTTCCCCGAGACTGTCTTTTCCCTGTTTCTTATCCCTGTTCCAGGGCATTTTCGCTCAGTCGCTCAGTCGCTCAGTCGACTGGTCGACACTTTCTTCCCGTCGCTCTTCCCTGCATTCCCGTCTGTTGGTACCGGCCATGAGGGTCAGGTCCACAAGCCTTCGGCGCGGTCTCTTGCTTATACGCCGTTCCGCTTTGCTGTCGCACTGTTTTTCTTTGCCGTCCGTGTTCATGGTTACCTCCGATCAGGAACCTGGGTTCAAAATTCAAGATTCAATATTCAAAAAACTGCTGTCGAACAACTGACAGTCTTGAGTCTTGCCTGGACCCTGGTTCTTTAGTACCTGCTCTGAATATTTTCACCTCCCATGGGTTAATCAAAAAATGTGCAACCGCATCGATATAATTCCAGAGAACATGCTCTTATATTGAACCTTGAATTTCTATCTCAACGAATCGATCACCTTTTGCAACTCCATCCTATTCATACCTCTATTATACAACGGTTCGTCCGAACTGTCGTAAACAGGAAGAAACTCCTCGAAGGTGGGCTTGTCCTCATTTACAAATAGAACCCCCACTGGAAGCGTTTCCGTCATGAAGACTCAGCGTCGATTCATGTCAAGGCACAGGATGACGCCCTGAGTAAAGGTTACTGAAAAGTGATAAAATTGAATTACTTTTAAGGATACATAACAAATTTGGATGACCCGTTTAGATACAAGGGGAGGTTGAGGATGATCGAGGTCTACGATTCCATGGGCAGGATGGAGGTTCCTGAGGAAGCTTACTACGGAGCCTCCACTCAGCGGGCAGTGGAAAATTTTCCCATATCCGGCTACACCATGCCGGCCAGTGTCCTCAGGAGCCTGGCTCTCATCAAGCTGGCCGCTTCCAGGGTGAACCACGAGCTCGGCCTGCTCGACAAGGAAATTGCCGAGGCTATCGGGCAGGCGGCAGAGGAGATCGTGCAGGGGCGCTTTGCCGACCAGTTCCCGGTGGATGTTTTTCAAACCGGTTCCGGAACCTCCACCAACATGAATATGAACGAGGTTATCGCGGCCAGGGCCAACGAGCTGCTGGGCAGCAAGAAGCAGGGGCGCACCCCTGTTCACCCCAACGACCACGTCAACCTGGGTCAATCCAGCAACGATGTCATCCCTACGGCTTTGCACATTGCCTCCAGGCTTCAGGTTCAGGAGATACTGCTGCCGGCCCTGGAGAGCCTGCAGGCGGCCCTGGGAAATAAGGCAGAGGAGTTCGCCGACCTTGTCAAGCTTGGGCGGACTCACATGCAGGATGCGCTTCCCGTAACCCTGGGCCAGGAGTTTTCAGGCTGGGCGGCACAGGTCGCACACGGGATTGGGGCTGTGAACAGGTGCCTGCCGGACCTGGAGGAGCTGACCCTCGGGGGGACTGCAGTGGGAACTGGTCTCAGTGCTCACCCGGAGTTCGCCCAAAGGGCAATGACGTTTCTCACCGCCAAGACCGGGGTCGAGTTCAGGGTTGCGTCTAATCGATTTGCCGCACAGGGCGGCAAGGAGGCACTTACCGGACTTATGAAGGCCTTTGCCCTCTATGCTTCCTCCCTCGTGAAGATAGCTTCCGACCTGCGTTTGCTGGCTTCGGGCCCGCGAGGGAGTATCGGCGAGATCACCCTGCCCTCTTTACAGCCCGGTTCCTCCCTCATGCCGGGCAAGGTCAATCCCGTACTCGTGGAATCGGCGATCCAGGTCGGGGCGAGGGTCAT
>JALHUC010000302.1 GCA_022865845.1 bacterium
ATCCACGTGACCCTGAGTTTCATGGGTGACGCCCTGTTCGCCATGGCCTTCGGTTCGGGGGTCATGTACCTGATCCAGGAGCGACAGCTCAAGAGAAAACGCCCCGGAGCATTATATTACAGGCTTCCCAGCCTGGATGTCCTCGACTCCATGAACTACCGGGCCCTCACTATAGGTTTCCCGTTGCTCACCCTCGGCATCATCACCGGTTCTGTGTGGGCGCAGTACGCCTGGGGCTCCTACTGGAGTTGGGATGCCAAGGAAACCTGGTCTCTCATTACCTGGCTCATCTACGCCGCAGTCCTGCACGCCCGGCTGACAGCTGGTTGGCGGGGACGCAAGGCGGCCTGGTTCTCTATCATCGGATTCGCGGCTGTTCTGTTTACCTTCCTCGGCGTCAATCTTCTCCTGAGCGGCCTGCATTCCTATAATTAAAGGGTAACATGGAAATACTCATCGTCGGACTGAGCCACAAGACAGCGCCCCTGGATATAAGGGAGACGATCTCCTTTTCCGAGAAGAACATGCAGGAGGGTGTGCGCACGCTCGTGGCCTGCCCCAGTGTTGCAGAGGGCCTCATCGTTTCCACCTGCAACAGGGTGGAGGTCTACACCGCCATATCGAAAAAGAAAGTTGAGGAGGCCAGGAGTGAGATCATCGGTTTCCTGGCCGATTATCACGATGTTCCCAGGGAGAAGCTTGATCCCCATATTTACACAATGTCCGGTGAGGAGTGTGTCGGACACATCTTCCGTGTAGCTTCCAGCCTAGATTCCATGATGGTTGGAGAGCCCCAGATCCTGGGCCAGGTCAAGGAAGCTTTCGGATGCGCGGCCAGCGTCCATGCCACCGGCAACATCCTTAACCGGCTTCTTCACAAGGCCTTTTCGGTGGCCAAAAGGGTCCGTTCTGAGACCAGGATCGCCACCTCCGCCGTTTCCATATCCTTTGCGGCAGTAGAGCTTGCCAAGAAGATCTTCGGTGAACTTACCGGAAAGACAGTCATGCTCATCGGTGCCGGGGAAATGGCGGAACTTGCCGCGCGGCACCTCCTCAACAACGGTATCCAACACATCATCGTGGCAAACCGGACCTACGAAAACGCTGTCAAGCTGGCAGAGGAGTTCAAGGGGTCGGCAGTTCCCTTCGATGAACTGGCCCAGCAGATGGAACTGGCTGATATCGTCATCAGCTCTACCGGCGCTCCCACCACCATCATTGACAAGAAGATGGTCAAGGAGGTCATCAAGCGCAGGCGCAACAAGCCCATGTTCTTTATCGATATCGCCGTGCCGAGAGACATCGATTCGGCGGTGAACGAGGTGGAGAACGTTTACGCCTACGATATCGATGACCTGGAAGGGGTTGTTGAGACAAATATCAAGACCCGTTCCAAGGAGGCCACCAAAGCCGAGGAGATCGTAGCGGGTGAGGTGGGGCAGTTCCTGGAGTGGATGCGGTCCAGAGAGTCCTTCCCTACCATAGTGGCCTTAAGAGAGTGGGCGGAGGAGATCCGCCGAACCGAACTTGCCAAGACCATGAAACGGATGGAAGGCCTCAGTGAAGTGGATGCCAAAAGGGTGGAGGCCATGACCGAATCCATTTTGAACAAGATCCTCCACCGCCCCATCAGCAGGATGAAGAAAGCGGCTCACAAGGGAGACGAAGGGGAAGTGGTGGGAATGGTACGAGATATATTCGAGATCGAGGATTAGCGCCGGGGGCGCAAATCCTCAATCTCGAAGTCCAGAGTCCAGAGTCCAGGGTCCAGAGTTTAAAAACGCAGGAAAATGGACCACTGAATTTGTCTCTTGGACCCCCAATACTGAGCTTTAATAAAACAAGAAAATTTGGTGTATATAAATCACTTCAAACTTATTTTCAGCGAAGAGAATCTAAATGATTAGTTTTGGAGGGTGTTTGATGTTTCGATCACGATCTTTCTCTCTGGACCCTGGATTCTGGACTCTGGACTTAAGTTTATTACAGGAGGACTCCATTGAGTAATAAACTTAGAATAGGCACCCGCGGCAGCCAGCTTGCCCTGTGGCAGGCCAACTGGGTCAAGGAACAGCTCATTCGCAAGCATCCCGACCTCATGGTCGAGATCCATACCATCAAGACCACCGGCGACAAGATCCTGGATGTTCCCCTGGCCAAGGTGGGGGGCAAGGGTCTCTTCGTCAAGGAGATCGAGGAAGCTTTGCTGGACAAATCGGTGGACATCGCGGTCCACAGTATGAAGGATGTTCCCACTGATCTTCCCGAAGGCCTGGGCATTGTGGCTATTCCCCCGCGGGAGGATCCCAGAGACGCGGTCCTTGGCCAGACCAGGGTCCCCATCCTGGAGTTGCCACAGGGTGCGAAGATCGGTACGAGCAGCCTTCGCAGGCAGGCCCAGCTCTTCGCCGCCCGCCCCGATTTCGTTATCGAACCGCTTCGCGGCAACATCAATACCCGCCTGAGGAAACTGAAAGAGGGCATGTACGATGCCATTATTCTGGCTATGGCTGGCGTCAAGCGGCTGGGGTGGGAGCATGAGGTGACCGAGGTTATCGATCCCGACGTCATGCTGCCTGCCATCGGTCAAGGGGCTCTTGGGATCGAAGCGCGTCTGGATGACGAGTCCACTTTAGAGCGGATCGCCTTTTTGAATGATGATATTACCGCTTCATGTGTTGCGGCTGAAAGGGCCTTCCTGCACCGACTGGAAGGTGGCTGCCAGGTTCCCATCGCTGCCTACGCTGTCCGGTTGGGTGATGAAATCCTGCTCACCGGTCTAGTGGGAAGCGTAGACGGCAGGAAGATCATCAAGGAATCGGATCAGGGCCCGGCGAAGGAGGCGGCCCTCCTGGGCAACGCCCTGGCTACCCGCATCCTCGAAGCTGGTGGACGGGAGATCCTGGAAGAGGTGTACTGTCGGGAACTCAGCTAGGAAACCGTCGCTGGATCCCGACAGAATGCAGAATGCAGAACGCAGAACGCAGGAGAAGTGCAAAAGCTTGAACCGCAGAGTTCGCAGAGAAACGCAGAGGACTACCGAAAATGATCCAGGCGGGATTTATCGGGACGGTTCTTCCCTCACCTGAATGGTTGAGACCGATGGAGCCGGGATCAAAATAGATTTTTATCCCATCTCCATCGGGCTCAACGACAGATTTCAATGAAATCCCTTTCCCTTGTGGGAAAGGTCAGGTGAGGGATAAGATTACAGGTTTCCTCCATTACCTCCGCGTCCTCTGGGGTTAAAGAATTTACGGGCCTTGAAGTGACGCCACCAGGGGGTTTGAACTGAGCATTTTATGG
>JALHUC010000303.1 GCA_022865845.1 bacterium
AACCTGGCTCGAGGGGGACGTTTACGCTGAAACCGGCCCCCTCCCCCTCTCCCATTTCATGGACGTGACCGGAGCCCGGAAAAAGGTGCTCGGGTGACTCGTGAATGGAAACGGTTACAACCCTGTCTGAACCGTAAAACGTTTCCTGTACCCCGTCTCCATGGTGAGCGTCCAGATCCAGATAGAGGATCCTTTGCCCCTGGTTCACCTGTTCGGAGATAGCGACCGCGATATCGTTAACGTAGCAGAACCCGGCCGCCTTGGCGTGATGTGCGTGGTGGAATCCCCCCCCGGTGTGAAACGCAACCTTTGATCTCCCGGCAACAACCTCCCGGAGGGCCATGAGACTGCCTCCGCACGCCAGATAGCTCCAGTCCCTGACACCCGCGAAAATAGGGTTGTCCCCTAAACCGAGGCCCCAGGTGAAGGAATCCGGAAAGCTCTCCCCGCTGTTGGCCAGATCGAGGGCATCGAGATAGGATGCCGAATGAACTTGGAGGAGATCCTCTCTGGTGGCCTCAAGGGGCTCCATCTGCCGCAATCCTGAACCATCCAGAAGGCCGTAAGCCTCCATCAGGGTATGGGTCAGGTATAACCTTGTTGGCCGCAAGGGATGATCAGGCCCGTAACTGAAGGTTCGGTACAGGGGCGAATAAACAAGAAGTCCATCCACACGTTCTTTCATAAGTCGATTTTCCATGGTTCATTCAATGGGCGGGTTCACTGCACCCTCGGCTCCCTTATAAGGAGGACAACTAATCGTCCAGGTCGTTCCAGGCGGCCGTGTCAAGGTGACCTCCCCGCCAAGCTGTTCGACCATTGTGTGCACCAGTTTCAGCCCCAGCGAAGCCGCTGTGTCCAGGTCAAACTCATCGGGGAGACCAACACCGTTATCGGAAACAGTGAGGAGATAAATGCCGTCTTCCAGTTCTCGGAAGGAAACTGCAACCTCCCCCTTTCCGTCCTCATGATCAGGGGGGAAGGCATATTTGATAGCGTTGGTGACAAGCTCACTCACCAGTAGCCCGAAAGGTATTGCGGTATCCAGGTTGAGCCGCACTGCTTCTGCCTCAACCTTCAGGGAGATATTCTCCTTATCCACTCCATAGGCAGAAAACAGATCCCCCACAAGGCTCTGAAGGTAACTGGCCATATGGACCTGGGCCATGTCCTGGGACTGGTACAGTTTCTGGTGGATGAGGGCCATGGTCATGACCCGATTTCTGCCCTCCTGCAGGGCGATCCTCGCCGACGGATCTTTCACCAGGGCAGCCTGAAGCTCGAGCATTCCCGAGACCACCTGGAGGTTGTTCTTGACTCTGTGATGGATTTCCCGCAGGAGAACCTCCTTTTCCTGAAGCGAATTCCTGATGAGCTGCTCGCTCTTTTCCTGTCTCCTGTAATAATCGGTGAGGCGGTTTGATGAAAAGATGATGCCCGCAATACCGACAAACCAGGTGAAAATATGCCAGAACCAGATACCTCTTATAGATGCCGCAACAGCTTCGCGGAACGGTTCCATGGGAGTAGACACGCTCAAACCGCCGCGTATCTGACCAACCTTATAGCCGTGCTTCGCATGGCACTTGAGGCAGGCCTCCTCAGTGGTGAGGGGGCGCATATACCTCAGATACTCCCTGCCGTCCATTACCTGGATACCGGAGTATTCCTCAATTCCCGTGACCATCAGCTCAAGAGCCCCCCTTTCCCATTCATCAGGCGCGTTCCCGGGTCGAATGGGTTTGAGACTGGTAAGGTGTCCCCTGGAGCCTGTTCTGGACAGTTCGATCTCATGGACCTGGCGGTTCATGTAGGCGGGGTTTAACAAGGTCAGCCGCTTCCCATCCGTTGTTTCAATGTCCCGGTCGACGATACCTTCCATATAGATGTTGGGCTCGGCATACGAACTGACAGGAACATACACCCCTCCGTGTGCCGAATTCCACATGCGGTACACGACATCTTTTTCAAAGGCGGTTCTGGCGGCTGCCGTTGCGTTGTTCTTGACTGCGATGGACTGGCTTTTGAGGTTCCACCCCACCGACACGACAGCGCCGACTGTCCATGCAAGGGCAACCGCGATCGCGAACTTGAGATAAGGTCTCGATTTAAGGTATGTTTTCCGCATCAGTTTTCGGGAGCCAGTGAAGGTTCAAACACGGCTGTTTAAGATTACACCAGACGTAATGATACATCCCTTGGGAAAGAAGTGGAATCATTTTCAATCTGGCATGCGATCGGGTGAGAGGGGGCTTCACGGTCCCCGTCCCCCCACACCACCGGGCGTACCATAAAAAAACCCCGCCGTTGAGGCGGGGCTCTGTGAAAATCATCCAAAGCAGTCAGGGGCTATTCGTAAGGGGTAGCCGATCCTTCTTGAAGTTTTTTCGTCTGTTCCTCCGAATACCTGAACATGGGAAGCAGCCATTCGGCCACGAAGATAATGATGAAGGGCACGATCATGATACCGATGGCCGTCGTGGTACTTTCCTTACCGAACAACTCCGGTCTGTACGCCTCGCGCAGGCCGGCCAGGGACTTGGAGATCATCTGGCCGCCGATAACGACGTTCCAGCGCATGGCGAAGACCTGGATGAGAAGGAGGGTCGCCGCGGTAAAGGACAGTGTGTTGGCCACCTTATCCCCCATGTTCTTTTTCAT
>JALHUC010000304.1 GCA_022865845.1 bacterium
ATTTATGAAATAGTAGATATACCCGCGAAAAAAATCGATCTCGCCCCGCAGGGGATGGTCAGCTGACGTTTCATCCATCAGCGATTGGCAGGTATCCAGAATCGGTGGAATGGCCGGAATTTCGAATTGGTTGTAGAGCACCCAGGCTTTGGTCATGAGCAGGGAAGGGTGCCGGTCTATAATTGTGTCGTAAAATTTCGACAGCCACTTCTCCAGGAGGTACCATTTGTCTTCGTTGAGCGCTTTCTGCCGATTTTGGTCGACCAGTTGGACTGCTCGAGTCTCCTCACCGGCAGAAAGGGCATGTTCGATGGCCTTTTCAATGAGCCCGCTTTCCGCGAACCAGGAACTGGCTTTAGAATGAAAAGAGGCTATCTCATCACGGCTGAAGTGACGCTCCAGCTGGTTCCCCAACAGCAGCTGGAAAAGGTGGTGATAGCGAAACCACTGGTTTTCAGCGTCCAGTTTGATGATAAAGAGGTTTTCCTCCTGGAGGGAGCGGATGAATTCCCAACAATCCACCCCGTCTTCTTCAGGGCTGTCGATGGCGGCGCACAGGGGAGCACAGAAGCGATCAAGAATGGCGCTTTTCAAGAGGAGCCTGCGCACGGTTGGAGGCTGTATTGAGAGGACCTCGTTGAAGAGGTATTCCATGACATATTGGGCTCCGCCCTGGAGTTCGGGCAGCAGGCTGTTGAAATCTCCACGGTGGCTGATGGAAAGGGCTGCCAACCTCAAACCGGTGACCCACCCCTCAGTCTTTTCCGTCCACGCTGCTGCGGTGGACTCTTCCATCGGTTTTTCCAGGATACTTTGCAGATATGCCGCTGTTTCATTTGGTTTGAATCGGAGGTCCTGGATGCTGATCTCGTGGAGCTGCTCGCTGGCGCGAAACCGTGTCAGGGGAAGGGGGGGATCCCTTCTGCTGACCAGGACCAGGTGGAGGGGCCGGGGGGGGTGGTTGAGCAGTTTGGCGATCAGATCGTGGGCCTGCCGCCCCCTGATAAGATGAAGGTCGTCCAGGACCAGGAGGAAATCCTGGTCAACACCGTCCAGATCACTGATCAGGCTCCCGGCCAGCACGTCCAGAGGGGGAAGCACCGGGCTTTTAACCAGCTCCATGGTCTTCTTGACCGATCGGGGCAGGATGGATTCGATAGCCGAAAGGACACTGTACAGGAAAACCCGCAGGTCGCTTTCTCCCTCCTCCAGCGACAGCCAGGCTGCCGGCCAGTCCGAATGGTCGAGCCAACAGCTGACAAGAGTGCTTTTGCCGTAACCGGCAGGAGCGGAAACCAGAGTCACCGGAAGATGACGATTTTTTTCAAGCCGTTCGATCAGTTTGGTCCTGTGAACGTGTTTGGGAGGTATGACGGGAGGGTAGAGTTTGTTTTTCAGGATGCTAAGAGATGGGGCTGCGGGCGATCCAGACGCGCCATCTTTTATCGTCGCCCCGAGGTCCCGCGCCAGTTCCGTGAGCTCGCCCACATCGGAGGCTCCAAGCTTTTCCATGATCCGTGTGCGCGTTAACTCCGCCGCCGCCTCACTGACATCGAGGAGCAAGGCGATCTTTGGCAGCGAGTGGCCCTCGACCAGCAGCTGAAATTCCTCCCTCTCCTTCAGGGTCAGCTTATCGAGTCCGTCTATCGGTTTGTCACCGGCCAGAGCGCTCTTGTACTGGGAAACCACAACCCCCGCGATGGCCCGGCTCAGATACACTTCCCCCCCCGCGATGGCCCTTACTGCGTCCAGCAGTTCCTCGGGTGCGCTTTCCTTCAGGATGTAGCCTGAGGCGCCCGCGCCGAGCATGTCCTGGACAAAGACCTTGCCTGAGTGGATGGAGAGGGCGAGGACCTTGGTGTCGGGGGACTCCGACATGATGCGCCGGGTGGCCTCGATGCCGTTAAGGCCGGGCATCGTGATGTCCATGACAACCACATCCGGTGACAGCTTGCGAACCAGGTCGATGGCTTTTTGGCCGTCTCCCGCTTCCCCCACGACGGAGATATCCTCTTCCGCTTCCATGAGAAGGCGCAGGCCCTTGCGTACGATCGAATGGTCATCGACCAGGAGGACTTTTGTGGTCATTTCTTCGTTTCCCCATACGATGAAAGGGTTTCCATGGGCACGGTCAGTGTGGCCCTGCACCCCTTGCCGGCTCCGGAGGTGATCTCGAGAGATCCCCCGAAATCCCCCATCCGCTCCTGGATACTGAACAACCCGAAACCTGCTTCCGATG
>JALHUC010000305.1 GCA_022865845.1 bacterium
ACCTTCGCCCTTTCCTCCGGGTATTACGACGCTTACTACGGTAAGGCTCAGCGTGTGCGGACCATGATCGGGAGAGAGATGGAAGAGGCCTTTACCAAGGCGGACGTACTCCTCTCCCCCACGGCTCCATCTCCCGCTTTTCCCTTAGACGACAAGATGGACGATCCCCTGCAGATGTACCTGTCCGACATATGTACTATCCCGGTAAACATCGCCGGCAACGCTGCTATCTCGGTTCCCTGTGGAATAACAAAGGGTGGGCTTCCGGTAGGGGTGCACCTCATCGGACCGGCGTTCAAGGAGGAAACTCTCCTTAATGTGGCCTATGCGTATGAACAGGAGCGAGGCGAGCTGCCGGAGTGTCCGTTATGAAGCTGATTCCAGAATCCAGATTGCAAATTCCAAAGGAAAACCAAGCGTTCCCGGAAAATTGGCTTTATTCTGGAATCTGGAATTTGCAATTTGGAATTGGAGCGATTCATGAAATATGAATCTGTTATGGGCCTTGAAGTCCACGCCCAGTTAAAGACCAACAGCAAGATCTTCTGCGGCTGTTCAACACAGTTCGGCGCCGAACCCAACACCCACACCTGCCCGGTGTGCCTGGGGATGCCGGGAGTGCTGCCGGTGCTCAACCGCAAGGTCGTGGATTTCACCATCATGATGGGGCTGGCCACCAACTGCCGCATCGCCTCCGAGAGTATCTTTGCCAGAAAGAACTACTTCTATCCGGACCTTCCCAAAGGTTACCAGGTCAGCCAGTTTGAGGCACCCATCTGCGAAGGCGGCTGGGTGGACATCACCGTGGACGGGAAGACCAAGCGCATCGGCATAACCCGGATCCATATGGAAGAGGACGCCGGGAAGCTGGTGCATGAGGGGGCTCTGGATTCGTCCAAGGCAAGCTTTGTGGATCTTAACCGGGCCTGTGTTCCTCTCATGGAGATCGTCAGCGAGCCGGACATCCGTTCCCCTGAAGAGGCCAGGGCCTATATGCAGGCTATCCGGGACATCGTTGTGTACCTGGGTGTGTGTGACGGGAACATGGAGGAGGGCAGCCTGCGCTGTGACGCCAACATCTCGGTGATGCCGGAAGGTTCCGATACCTTCGGCACCCGCGCCGAGATCAAGAATATGAACTCCTTCCGCTTCCTTCAGCAGGCGTTAGAGTACGAGATCGACAGACAGATCGACCTCATCGAGAGCGGCGGACAGGTCATCCAGGAAACGCGTCTCTTCGATTCGGATAAAGGCGTGACAGTGTCCATGCGAGGCAAGGAAGAGGCCCACGACTACCGGTACTTCCCGGAGCCGGACCTGGTTCCCATCCGCACAGACGATGCGTGGATCGACAGGATCAGGGAGCAGCTGCCTGAGCTTCGGAGTGAGAAGCTGCAGCGCTACGTTGGTGAGATGGGTATCCCCCAGTACGATGCCGAGGTGATCACCGCTGATCCCTCCATAGCCCTATTCTTTGAGGGCGTCGTGTCTGGCGGGACCGGGGTGGACCCCAAAAAGGCCAGCAACTGGGTCATGGGAGAGTTCGCACGCATGGTTAAGGACAAAGGTCTTGAAGCCGCGAAGATAACGCCTGAACAGCTGGCCGACATCATCGGCCTCGTGGACGGGGCGACCATATCAGGTTCCGCGGCCAAGCAGGTGTTCGACGAGGTGTTCGTGACCGGCAAGGACCCGAAAGCAGTGGTGGAGGAAAAGGGCCTCGCCCAGGTCTCGGATGAGGGCGCCATCGAGGAGGAGGTTCAGAAGATCCTGGATGCCAACCCTGACCAGGTCCAGCAATATAAGGACGGTAACGAGAAGGTGTTGGGCTTTTTCGTAGGGCAGGTGATGAAGTCAAGTGGGGGGAAGGCGAACCCCAAGGTCGTCAATCAGATCCTCCGCAAACTCCTCTCTGATTGACGACGAGGGGAGAGTGGGAGAGAGGGTGAGTGGGGGAAGAACAAGACGCGGAGACACGGTGACACGGAGAAAAGGCACAGGTCGGAGCAATGCTCCGGCTTTTTTTCTGTAAAAGCGATGTTTAATCCAACACAAAGTACACAAAGTTTCACGAAGGGTTTGGGAAATACCCAGATCTTCAACTTTGTTAACTTCGTGAACTTCGTGTTAAAAAAATCGCCTTTTGTAAAGGGATCAGCTGTATCCATAATGTCGTTGCGAGGAGTATCGAGCCAGGCGAGGACGACGCGGCAATCCAGGTTTATGTAAAGTCAAATTGTTTCAACGCAGAGTGCGCCCTTCGATCACGCCATTGGCGTGACTCAGGGCAGGCGGCGGCGGAACGCAGAGGAAAGCTAAATCCCGGTAAAAACCAGCTCCCATAAATATGCAAGTATCAAACAAAGAGTGCTCTGGCACCGGGATAACAATATGAAAAAATTGGCATCAATCGCACTCATTATTCTCTGGATCGGTGTCCTGGCATTATTGTATTGGCAAGAAGAGTATTTTTTAGCGACTCATAGAAATATTAAAGACTTGGCAACATACGCACTCATTTCTTTTGGGATCATCGTCTGGGCGTGGTTGAGTTGGGTAGATGCGTATTATTTTACGGATTATAGAAAGAAGGTAGGAGACGTACGATTCTTTAGTGAAATAGTCCTGGAAATTATTGTATTTTTTGTAATCGTTTATTTAGCTACACCGAAATAACAGATTCAAAACCCCAAGATGACAAATTCCAACTGGATTCCGGGTCTCGGCCCGGAATGACGAGATTGCCGCGTCACCCGCAAATGAACTCGGGGTTCCTCGCAATGACACCTTTGGACCTTGGACTTTGGCCTTTGGACTGTTCCTCCTCGCCCTTCGCCCTGATTTTCCTC
>JALHUC010000306.1 GCA_022865845.1 bacterium
CGCCTTGGGATCGACATGACAGTGGCCACCGGCGGATCCCTCGCAAGAAGGGTGGTAGTGGAAACGAACCCGGAACTCATTGTCGGAGTGGCCTGTGAGCGCGATCTTGCAAGCGGTATTGTGGACACCTATCCCATCCCCGTAATTGGTGTTCTTATCCACCGACCCGAGGGACCGTGCATCAATACTCGCGTGGATGTAGACAAGGTCAACGAGGCCCTCGAAACCTTCATGTCGGAGCACTCCTTTGCCAGTGAAAACGAAACCGGGCAAACCGCAGTCTCCTGAGGGGGCACGGAAGGCAGCCTGGCGGATCCTCCTGGCCTGGGAGGCCGGCAACGACGCCCTGGAAGCTATTCGCGACAGCTATTTCCAAGGTGCCAGGCTTGACCTCAGAGACAAGGGCCTTATTACCGAATTGACACAAGGAACTGTCCGCCATCTGCTGTTCCTTGACCATACCATTCGAAGCAACCTGGACCGTCCTGACCTTGTCCTTCCCGGTCCCGTTCTCACTGCCCTCCGGCTGGGTGCCTATCAGCTTATCCATCTGCACAAAATACCGGCCCATGCAGCCGTCAAAGAAACGGTGCAGATCATCAAGGACTCCAGACATCGGAGGTTCTCGTCCCTCGTCAACGCGATCCTTCGTAAGATCGCAGACAAGGGGTCTTCACCTATACCGACCCTGGATGACGATCCCCTAAAGCATATCGAACTTGCCACCTCCACACCCAGGTGGCTGATAGAGCGCCTGATTAGTTTTAAAAGTACGGAGGAGACCGGACAGATCCTGCAGGCCCTTAACCGGACACCCCCTCTAACCCTGCGGGTCAATACTTCCAGGATCAGCAGAGAGGATCTGATGAAGGATCTGGAAGGTCAAGGGGTGACGGTCAAACCGGGGAAACTGTCTAAAACGGCCATCGTCCTGGAGGATCGTACTCCTCCATGGGAGCTCAAACCGTTCAAGGAGGGACTGTGTACGGTTCAGGACGAGGGCGCCCAGCTCATTGCCGGGCTGCTCGAGCCGGCTCCCGGTCAGAAGATCCTGGACGCCTGTGCAGCCCCCGGGGGCAAAACAGGGCACCTGGCCCAACTGACGGCGGGACAGGCGCTGATCATCGCCGCGGACAGGAGTCACAAAAGGGTCCACATGATGTCCGACAGTCTCAAAAGGCTGGGTGGCGGCAAGGTGAGGTTTTTAACTGCCGACCTTGGCACTGCCGCATCTCCACTGACGGAGAAAGCCTTTGATCGCATCCTGCTGGACGTACCCTGCAGCGGTACCGGCGTTCTCAGGAGGCACCCTGAGGGGAAGTGGAAAAAGGATCCTGTAACTATCTCGCAGATAGCAAAGGTCCAGGAGGATCTCCTGGTGTCTACGGCTCGCAGCCTCAAAACAGGCGGGCGCCTGCTGTACACGACCTGTTCTCTCCTGGAGGAAGAAAATGAAGAGGTCGTAGACCGCTTTCTGGCCCAGTCGGTGGATATGGTCCGTCTCGACATGAGAGAGAAATACCCAGACTTGCGGCAGGATGTCTTTTCCGACAGGGGTGAACTCCGGCTTTGGCCCCATCTACACGATTGTGACGGGTTTTTCGCGTGCTTGATGGAGAAGCGATAAAAGCTTTAACCGCAGAGTACGCGACGGAACGCAGAGGAAGGCTTAAGTCCTGGTTAAGGAACGGTTTCTATAAACGCGATGTTTTTCACCACAGAGTCACAGAGGTCACTGAGAAAACCGGTAAGCTGGGTGAAGGCCAGTTACTATAAAGGCGATGTTTAAAGGCGATGTTTTTTACCGCAGAGGACGCGGAGGAAGGCTTAAAGCTGGGTAAAACAGTTCGACAAAGAGACTGAGCGACTGAGCGACCTGGCGAAAAGTAGAAGGATACAGGACGAGGGAAGGCGTATTATTCCTCCTTCCTCCTTCCCTATTCCTCCTTCTTAATTTTTGACAACATCTCCCAAAACACCTATGAATCGGTTATGAATTCAATTTATCCTGGGTACTGGGTACTTGGTACCGGGTACTGATAGGGACAATCCCTCATGAGCCGTACCGGTCTTGCCATAAGGATGCTCCTTCTCGCCGTGGGCATGATGGTGGTGGCTGTCCTCTCCGCATGGGTGGCCTTCACCTTTCTTACGCAAGGAGGAGAGGTGACTGTTCCAGCCCTGGAGGGAGTGGAGCTTCGCGCAGCACTTGAGCTTGCCAGCAGGGATCAACTGGGCCTGCGGGTAAAGGGAACCGGGTATGACCTCGGCACGCCGCCCGGGCACGTCATATCTCAGGATCCTCTGCCCGGCACGAAGATCAAGGCAAACCGTACCGTTTACGTCGTTGTGAGCCAGGGCACACCATCGGTCTTTATTCCGAACCTCACCAGCCTCACTCTCCGGAAAGCTGAGCTGCAGCTGGCCCAGGCGGGCCTCACCCTTGGCAAAATCGCCCACGCCCATGATGATGAGATCCACCCGGGCCTGGTTATCACCCAATCGCCTCCACCAGGTCAATTTGTTCCGCGCAGCGACAGTATCAATCTGCTGCTCAGCGACGGGCCAAGACCTGCCGTCTACCTTCTCCCCGACATGACCGGCTTGCCCATGGAAACAGTCCTGTCCCGGATAAGGGACTGGAACATGCGGTCAGGGCGAATAATGGAAATTGTTGACGAAAAAGTTCCCCCAGGCACTGTTGCAGCTCTGACCCCTCCTCCAGGCAGCGCCGTGGTAGAAGGTCAAAGCATTCACCTGACGGTGACCAAAATGCCTGGACCGGCAGAACCCTCACAGGTGGTCCTTTATCATCACACCATGCCCTTCGGGCTTCTGGACCGAACACTCACCCTCGTCCTTGAAACCGACGGAAACGAAAGGACTGTCTGGGAGGACACCATCGGGCCGGGGAGTTCAGTGTCTATACCTGTGGTCGTCTCATCGCCGGGAGTACTCAAAGCCTATGTGGATAAAGTATTCCTGGAGGAGAGGGAAGTGCCATAAAGGCAGAACGCAGAACACAGGACGCAGGACACAGAAGGGTGGAAAAGACTTTAAACCAATGTTAAGAACTAATAGTCAAAGACCTGAGGATATCAGGATAAAGGATTTAGTTTATTCTGCGTGCTGCGTGCTGCGTACTGAATGTGAGGAATTATGATTCTCGATCCGAACAGCGTATCTATTGCCCCCTCCCTTCTTTCCGCCGACTTCAGCCGTCTGTGCGAGGAGATCGCCAGGATTGACAGGGGCGGGGCGGATATTATCCACCTCGACATCATGGATGGGCATTTCGTCCCCAACATCACCTTCGGGCCTCCGATTGTGGCGAAGATCCGCAGCTGCACCGAACTGCCCTTTGACGCTCACCTAATGGTTCAAAGCCCTGACCAGTTCGTCGAACCGTTTATTGACGCAGGGGTGGACATGATCAGCGTGCACCTGGAATCTCCCGGACACCTTCAAAGAACTCTGGCTCTCATACGGGACAAAGGCGCCAAAGCCGGTGTCGTCCTTAATCCGGCTACTTCCATTGAGGGACTGCGCTACATCCTGGACGACCTTGACTACATCCTCATCATGAGCGTTAACCCCGGTTTTGGCGGCCAGGCCTTCATCCCGTCTACGATTCAAAAACTCCAGGACCTTTCCAACATGCTGCATGAGGCAGGCAAACCGATCCCGATCCAACTTGACGGAGGAGTGGGCCCCGCTAATACGGCAGAGGTGACCATTGCCGGTGCCCGCATCCTGGTGGCTGGTTCGGCTATCTTCGGGAACCCCCCTTACGAGGAGGTAATACGACAAATGAAAGAAGCTGCTGTCGTATAGTCAAAGGCAGAATGTGGAATGTAGAATGCAGAACGTAGAATTAATTCTTTTTCTTCATTCCGGACACGACCTAACCCTAGTCCCATTCCGAATGCTTCCTCCCTCTGTTGAGGGTGGTTCGACAGGCTCACCATCCCGATCCTGAGCTTGCCTAAGGAGGGAGGACCGAGATGGGGGTGAAAGCAACGCGTGATTGTTCGGAATCCAGCATCATAAGATGCCAATAATAACCTCACGCATGGCACTACATTCTGCTGTGCCGCTGATGGCTCACCAGATCAGCCCTGTCCCTCTATACAGGCGGGTAAAATGAAATTTCGGCTATTTCCTTCATTATTTTAACAACTTCCCGGCTTTTCTTCAGAAAATGATCAAAAAAACTGAAAAACCGGCCATAAACACAGGGGGAGGCTAAAGAGTGGGGTCTGGGCAGGATCCTGAATTTACTCCAGGAGAAAAACTCGCAAAGCTATCAACTATTGTTTTCGTTACCCGGATCTTTCTTTCCTCATCTCCCGTTCGATCCTTTCAAGGAGATAGGTCTTCATGAGGAGCTGCTGGGGAACATCTATCAGATGGGCCTGGACCCGCAGTTCCTCCATCATCGCCCCGGGTAAACGCAGGCAAACCGTTCTCTCGGGAAGTTTCAGCCCACCAGCGCCACTGGTGCGGTCCTCCCGCAAACCGGGTTCATCAACCGAACCGGCTTCGGCCCAGTAGGCCCTTTCCTCTTCCGCGGACCTGAACTCCGGAACCTTTTTACTCATGTTAAAATTAGAGCATATTCCTCGCCAGAATGCATGGAACTGAACTTTTTAATCTTTATGTAACAGACAGTTAGAGCCCATAGGCTTCCCGGGATCTGGGTAAATCCGGAACTGATTATTGTAATTCGAAAGCGGAAATTCGGGATTCGGAATCAGCCCTTCACCCCTATCATTCCCGCAGCCGCCACAAGGGCCAGAATGATCAGCCCTCCCAGGTAAGTCCCCAGGCTGAACTGTTCCATGACCCATCCGCCGATGAGGGGAGTAATGAAGATTCCGGCATGAAAGACCATGTTTAACAGCGCCACCGGCTTGCCCCTTTCATCCGGGGCGAACCTGCCGGAGATCCACACGCTGAGAGACGGGTACTCCAGACTGTAACCGATCCCCAGCACGATGCCCGCCAGAACTGCCGCGGACGGCGTCCTGAAGGAGATCAGCCACAGGTGGGAGATCCCCATGAGGAGAAAGCCCACCGTCACCAGGGTTCGGCGGGGCATTTGCTCGAGGAGGCGTATGACCAGGAACCGGCCGGTGAACAGGGCCATTGTGAAAGGCGTGAAGTAGTACACCATGGGGATGCCGCATAGTTTCAGGTACAGAGCCATCATGGTGGGAACGATGCCATATACCAATCCCACGATGAGAATGGCCAGGAAGAGCGGCCTCAAACCGGCCATGCGCAGGACCCGACCGTAACCCATGGCGTCCTGTCCTGCCTCCGGTACAACCCCTGTCCTGGGGAGCCTGACGAACAGGTTCCCGAGAAGGGAGGGAACCGCAGTGACCAGGAACAGACTGCGAAGACCTATCGAGGCATAGAGGTTCTCCATGAGCCATGGGCCCACGATGTGAGGAAGAAGGACCATGCTCGCGTAGATACCGAAAGGGTGCACCATTCTTTCCGGCCGGAGCTTCCCCATCACATAAGTCATCCCGGCCGGTTGAAAAATGCCGTACCCGAACCCGTGGAAAGCTCGGGACAGGTAGACGCCGCCAAAATCGTTAACGGTGAACTGGAGACTCAGGTGGGCCAGAAGGATCATGAAAAAACCGGCCCTCACCACCCGCAGGGGTCCGAACCTCTCCATGAGATATCCGGAAAGGAACATGCCCGCCAGCATAGGAACAAGGGGGGCCGAGAGGATGATGCCGATACCGGCCTCGCCCACCCCCAGATCCCGCAGAATGACCGCCAGGAAAGTGATGGTCGCATGGGAAAGGAAGACCAGGAATGTGGCCGACGCCATGAGGAAGTAGTCGCGGGCGTCACCCTTGGCTGTGAAAACACTCATGGAAGGACATTGCCTGTAAAAGCGTTTTTTTTCAACGCAGAGTGCGCGGCCAACTGAAGGCCGCATCGCGGGGTAAAATCTTGAACTTGGGAAAGCACGGTCCCAATAAAAGCGATAAATTCTGTCTCTCGCAGAGGACGCGGGGGACGCAGAGAAGGGCTAACCTATGGGGTGAATTTTGAAATTCTTGCCACGGCGATTTAACACAGCAAAGCCGCAGGCAACAACGGAAGCCATCGGTGACGTCCCAAAGCGAAGGCGGAAGAAAACCTGGGCTTTGGTAAAGACTCGGTTGCTATAAATGCAGAATGTAGAACGCAGAACAAAAGCTTGGATCTTGGATTTTAGATCTTAGACCTATTCATACTGCGACGGGACGACGCACATGAACACCAGTGGCTCGTCGCCGGTGTTGCGATACTGATGCAGTTGGTCGGGCTTGACCAAGATGAAGTCGCCCTCTCTGATATCCCTCGGAATTTCCCCTTCCATGGCTACCCCTGCCCCGCTGATGATGTAGTTTAAGTGCTCGCTCTCGTGGATGTGGTGGGGCGTGTGGCCGCCGGGCTCAAGAGTAAAGACACGAGCAGAAAAATTAGGCGCCCCGTCGGCCTTGCCGATGGGAACCTGCCGGGAGGCTCCTGCGGCCCCCTCCATAACGACAGCGTTACTCTCACAGTTTTCCAGACGGGTGATCTTCATGTTGTTCTCCTCATCAGGATCAAATTCCAGATTTCAAGTTTCAGATTCCAAAGGTGGTCTTTATTGACCCTCACTCGTTTCGCTTGGCGGCCGCCGCCATAAAATGTTTCTCGACAGCATCCCTGTGGCGGTCTGCAAAGGAGGAGCCTGGTTCGTTCCCGCATTTGTGGCACACAAGGTCGTAGGCGGAGTTAACAACCTGACATTGTGGACATGTGTATTTGTCCCGGACCTCCAGGAACCATTTTTCGAACCCTGCCTCCCGGATCCGCTGCCCGTCTTCGAACAGATCCGCACGGTGCGGCATGGCCACTTGAAACTCCTTAAGCTCCTCACAGGGGTAGTCAGTGCATTGGGCACAGAACTCA
>JALHUC010000307.1 GCA_022865845.1 bacterium
GGTTGACACCGGCCCGATAATATTGGATGTAGAGAGTTCCAGTTTGAGTAAGCAGGTAATCAGTTTAGTGTTCCTTTGGTTTAAATAAGTGTTAATCGCGTACTTTTCACGATTCACTTTTCACCCTTCACTGAAAACGGAGTATTCCCATGATCATCGTAATGAAGCCCGGTGCCTCGAAAAAGAACCTGAAAGAGGTCATCGACAGGATAGAGGAACTTGGATACACGCCCCATATCATCCACGGGGAGACCCGTAACGTCATCGGGGCCATTGGGGATGAAAGAGGGAAAGCAAGACTCCAGTACCTGGAGGCCCTGGTAGGTGTGGAGAGGGTTTTCCCCATTCTCCGCCCTTACAAGCTGGCTAGCATCGAGGTCAAGGATCAGAAAATTGGCGAGCGGTCCACTTTCAAGGTGGCCGAGGGCGTGTCCATTGGCGGACCCAAGATCGCAGTAATGGCCGGACCCTGCAGCGTGGAAAGCAGGGAAAGCCTTATATCTATCGCCAGGGAAGTTAAAGAAATGGGAGCCTCCTTTCTGAGGGGTGGGGCGTTTAAACCCCGGACCTCTCCCTATGCCTTCCAGGGGCTGGAGGAGGAGGGTCTCAAGATCCTTGCCGAGGCAAGGGAAGCGACAGGGCTTCCGGTTGTCACCGAGGTGGTAAACCCGGACGATGTGGACCTGGTGGCCGGTTATGTGGACATGCTTCAGGTTGGGGCCCGCAACGTTCAGAACTTCGCCCTTTTAAAACGCCTGGGCGACGTTGATAAACCCATCCTTCTCAAAAGAGGGATGATGACGACTATCGAAGAATTTCTGATGTCCGCAGAGTACATACTGGCCTCCGGCAACGAGAGAGTTATCCTTTGTGAACGAGGGATCCGTACTTTTGAGACGGCGACCCGCAACACTCTGGACATCAGTGCCATTCCTGTCCTGAAGGAACGTACACACCTTCCTGTTATCGTGGATCCGTCTCACGCGGCCGGTCATTGGCAATATGTCCACTCTTTGTCTCTAGCCGCAATCGCGGCCGGGGCGGACGGACTCCTGATAGAGGTTCACTCGGAACCTGAGATCGCCATTTGTGACGGGCCCCAATCCTTAAAGCCAAAAAAGTTCAAGAACCTCATGGAAGCCTTGAAGAAAGTTGCCGAGGCGGTGGGGCGCGAGATCTAAGGGCAGAATAGTGAATAGGGAAGGATGAAGGGGGAATATAGTAGCAATCGAGTGCCTAGAAATAACCATATGCAGTGCCACGGCAACGTGGAGTAAATTCGAAATTCCTGGCTACGCGGGATCGTGAGCCATCAAATAATCAAACGGCAAAAGACGTGCCGTGGTAAGTTATCTTTCTGTGAATTCCTTCTTCCTTCTTCCTTCCCAATTCCTCCTTCAGTATAGCTTCACCGCCTCTGCCTTAAATACCAGATATACTTCCCCCCCCAGACCCAAACCCATTTCCACATAAGATCGCCTCGTCAAACGCGCGATAAGGATATCTCCTGTGTCCACAGTCACATCCACGGTGTCGTTGCGTTCCCTGACAGCTGTGATGCGGCCGCGAAGGGTATTCCTCGCGCTCGTGGAGATCGGGGTCAGACTTACGAGGATCGATTCCGGTGGAATCGCGGCGGTGAGGGCTTTCTCGTGGCCTGCGTGAACGGCCACAATGATGCTGCCGGTGTCAAAGACCGGACCATCCGGTGTGTGCTTTACCATGCCGTGGAAAAGGTTCTCCATGGAGCCGTCGTGAACCCTGCCTTCGAAGAGAGTCACCACTGTGTCCGCCATTCGATAGGCCTGGTCAA
>JALHUC010000308.1 GCA_022865845.1 bacterium
CCCACGCAGTACACCCGCCTCAACCGCTACGAGAAGGCAGCTTACATCCAGACCTCCGACGGTTTCTTCGTGAGTGTAGATGTGGCGATCCTGTACAAGATCGTGGATCCTTACCTGCTTATCACAACCGTCGGCCCCGGCCTGGCGTTTGAGGATGGCGGAATTATCCCAAAAGCCGAGCCGGTGCTAAAGGAGGCCCTCGGCGAGCTTTCCACCGAGGAGTTCTACAACAGCCCCCTCAGGGTGGAAAAAACCTTGAAGGCCCGGGAGATGTTGAGCAAAGAGCTCAAGCCCTACGGGATCCAGGTGGAGGAAGTGCTCGTGCGCTACTTCACTTACAGCGAGGAGATCCAGAAGAACATCGAGGCCAAGAAGCTCCAGGATCAGCTGGTGTTCAAGAATCAGGCTGAACGCCGGTCTGCCGAGGAGGGCGCCAAACTCCAGAAGGTGGTCAGCGAGGGTGAGGCCCTCATCCAGGTGAAGCTCCAGGAAGGCGAGGCTTACCAGGTCACGCGTCTCGCCGAGCGTGATCTCTATGTCAGGACGAAGCACGCCAACGGGGATCTTCTCGAAAAGCTTGCCGATGCTAAAAAGACGGAGCTTAAAAACGCTGCCTTGAGGGGAGCCGGTTCCGAACGCCTGGTGGGTCTGAAGATGGCCGAGGTTTACGAAGGGCTCGAAGCGATCATCCTGTCTTCCGACGGTCCCGGGGGAGTCAACCCCCTTGACCTTGAGCGTACACTTCAGATGTTCGAGGTGAGGAAATGAGGCCGCAAATGAGATCTATAAAACACCTGGCCATCCTGGCTGCTCTCAGTTCCTTCCTCATATCCGGCTGCTGGCCCCATCAGGCCGGGCCTACAGAGGTGGGAGTCCGTACCGTCAAGCTCGGGATCTTCAATAAAAGGGGCGTTGATCAGACGTACTATGCTCCGGGTAAAACGTACTTCTTCATGCCCATCATAAACGACTGGAACACCTTTGAGACCAAGCTCCAGACCATGGAGATGACCTTCGACCCCAAGCGGGGAGACCTCCGCGCGCGGGACGACCTGTTGTTTAAAACTATCGACGGCAACGACATCAGCCTTGACGTCATCATTCAGTACCGTATCAATCCGGCTAAAGCCCCTTACATTTTGCAGAACGTGGCTGAGGATGATTTTATGCTGCGCCAGAAGATCGTGCGTACGGTGGTCCGCAGCGTACCCCGGGATATCTTCGGGGAGCTGCAAACAGAGGGTTTCTACATCTCCGGCCAGCGCCAGGAAAAGGCCGAGAAGGTCAAGGAAGCCCTCAACTCGATCCTGGGGCCTATGGGGGTCATCATCGATAAGGTTTCCACCAAAGACTACCGGTTCCCCCCTGCTTACCAGCAGGCCATCGAGGACCGCAAGATCGCCGACCAGCAGGCCGAAAAGAACAAATCCCAGGCCAAAGCTGCCGAGGAGGAGTACCGTCGGAAGGTGGCCGATGCCCAGGGGCAGGTGAACACCAGGGTCGCGGCGGCTGACGGCGAGTATCAAAGGGCCAAGCTTCAGGCCGACGCCTATTTCCAGCAGCAAGAAAGCATCGCCCAGGCCATCACGGCGGAGGGTGTCGCCGACGCCAAGGGGATCAAGGCCATGAACGAGGCTCTGGGTGGATCCGGAGGTGAGATCCTGGTCAAGCTCAGGATCGCCGAGGCGCTCAAGGGCAAGAAGATCTACCTTCTCCCCGTTTCTGAAGGTGGAATAAACCTCAAGACAACCGATATCAACGACCTGCTCAGGGTCTATGGGCTGCAGGGCATGGCTCAGAAGGCCGCGGTAAAACCCGCACCAGCCGGACCAGCAAAATAAACGTTGATGACTTCGAAAAAATCATCAACGCGCCCCGTCGGGGGCGCCCAAATCAATGACCGGCAACGTCAGTCATTGATTTGTGAGGAAAGCGGAAATGACACTTTTCGCTTTCCGTGGAGCAAAAATCCACGAATGGACTTTTTGCAACCCTGTCAACGTCAGTTGAGACAGCCGTAAAGGAGCGTGAATTGAAAGAGAACATGCGCAAGGTCCTCGTTCCCGTGGATTTTTCCAGTACCTCCAACAAAGCTTTCCTTTATGCTCGGGAAATGGCCGACTGCTGGGAAGGCGAACTCCATCTCGTCCACGTCCTGGACACCGAATTCCTGTCCGGAGCGGTTCATATAACCATCGAACCCCTGGATGAGTCCGTGGCCAAGTGGGAAAAGCGTGCGGAAGAGAAACTGAAGTCCATCTACCATGAGGCGGGAGGGGAAGCGTTGTCTGGCGAGATCCACATTCGGAAGGGCAAGCCCCCCGAGGAGATCCTCCAGATCGCTGAAGAACTTGATGTGGACATGATCGTTATCGGCAGCCACGGTCGGACGGGCCTGGAAAGGGCTATTTTTGGCAGCGTTGCCGAAAAGGTCACGAGGCTTGCGCAGGTGCCGGTTCTGGTCATTAAGTAAGGGGCTTCGATACAACTGTTGTTCTCTTTACTGCTATTTTAAGTCCGAGGAAGTTATTATTGACGGCATTGAATAATATTCTCGAGGCCCGGGCAGTCATGGAAGAGGCTGTCCGGGCCTATTTTAACGAGGAGGGGTTTGTGGAGGTGACGACCCCCTCCGTGGTTCCTCACCCTAACCTTGACCCCAACATCCGTCCCGTTCCAGTAAATGTCCCCGATCCTTCAGGCGGATCCTATAGACACTGGCTCCACACCTCCCCCGAACTGTCCATGAAAAAACTTCTGGCAAAAGGGTCTGGAAGTATTTACCAGATCGGTTCGGTCTTCAGGGACGAGGAGCACACTCAGCTTCACCGTCGCGAGTTTTCCATGCTGGAGTGGTACAGGGTGGATGCCGGTTATGAGGATGCCATCAGGGACACCATACGGGTGGTCCGTGCTGTGTGCCGAGCTGTCACAGATGAGGAAGAGTTGGTCTACGGTGGCCGTTACTATGATCTTGCAGGGCAGTGGGAGGAGATCACCATGGCCGAGGCTTTTAAGCGCTACGCCGGGGTTGATTCCCTCACCCATGATGACCTTGCCGAGGCCCTTGAAAATCTGGGTTACAGGGTAGACGCCCAATCAACCACTGAGGATCTGTTTTTCCATATTTACGTCGAAGCGGTGGAGCCTTCCCTCGGCATCGAACGGCCCACCATCCTCAAGGATTACCCTTCCTACCTGGGTACCATGGCCAAGCCCAGGGAAGACGACCCTCATTTTCTGGAACGGTTCGAGGTCTATATTGCGGGGGTGGAACTCGCCAACGGCTTCACGGAGTTGACAGATGGCATAGAGCTTGCCGGGCGAATGGAAAAGGTGCTGAGGGATCTATCGGAAGATGGTGTGGAGGGGTTGACCATCGATGAGCAGTTCCTGGAGGCCATGGATGATCTGCCCCCTTGCGCCGGGGTATCTGTTGGGATGGATAGACTCGCCATGCTCGCACTCGACCAGGACGATATTTCCCGAGTTGTCTTCCCGTTTGAGTAATTACAATACAGGAAATATCGTCCTGGTCGAGTGTTCCAGGTTCCAAATTCCAAGTTCCAGGAAAATTCCCCGCGCCTGATATTAGGGATCAACCAGCTAATATGATGATGAATAATCAGAGAGTAATCATCCGCAATTTTTTGCTTGGAACCCGGAACCCGGAACTCGGAACTCGAGCGAGGCAAGCATGTTTCTGACCTCCCTCGCCTGGTCCCCCATTCTCCTTCTCTTCCTCCTGGCCGTTGTCTTTCGCAGAAGCGCCCTGGAGCTATCCATTGCGGGCATGGCCTGGACCGTATTCATCGCTGTTACGGTCTTCGCTACACCTTTCAAGACAGTTGGGCTTGCCGCCCTGGACGGGCTCCTCGTAACTCTACCCCTTCTTC
>JALHUC010000309.1 GCA_022865845.1 bacterium
TCCTAATTTAGTCTACCACAATCACGGTTATGAGTTCCGGCAGAAGGTTGAATCGGTGGCTATCATTTTCTAGACACCAGACACCAGATACTAGACACTGTTTTTATGGCCAGACACCAGACCCTAGATACTAGACACTATGTTTATGCCTCTGAACTCTGAACACGGAACTCTGAACTCTTCTTCAAACGCAAAGACTGTGCGTTTGAAGAAGCCCCACCCCTGCGGCAGCAGCGAGTTCACCGTCATCCGGAATAGTGTAGTGGTCACCCTGAAATGCAACACCTGCGGGTCGTTCGTAAGGATGCCGAAAGATAAATATCTGAAGGCGGTGATCGGTGATCGGTGATCGGTGATCGGTGATCGGTGATCGGTGATCGGTGATCGGTGATCGGTGATCGGTGATCGGTGATCGGTGATCGGTGATCGGTGAAAGCAAAAATTCTATTAGTTGATTTGTCAAGGATAGTAAGCAAATTTCTGGAAAACATTGAGTTTGGTTTGGATCTTAGCGATTACTGATTACCGATTACCGATTACTCCAAAGCCCCCCTCCCCTTTCTTGCATAGCAGCAACAGATGTGATAAAAACTTCTTCTTACATCATCAACCGAGCCCCCCAGTGGGCCGACATTAACTCCTTGCTCCCGTCTGCCGGACCTTCCCGCCGAACGGGGGCTGTAGCCCGAAAGGAGAACACATTTGAAAGGCTACGAGTCTATTTGTATTCTGCACCCTGACCTCACCGAAGAAGAGGTCAAGGGGACCATCGAGCGTTACTCCGAGCTCATCGCCGCCAACGGCGGCGAGGTGATCAAGTCCGAGCATTGGGGTCAGCGCAAACTCGCCTATGCGGTCCAGGGCCACTCAAGAGGCCACTACATCTACCTCCTCTATTCCGGCGGCGCGGAAACGATCTCGGAACTGGAGAGAAACCTCCGGATCCTGGATCAGAATATCCGCTATATGACGGTGAAGGTGGACGACGTAGAGGAGGCCGCCAAGGCCAAACCTCAACTTCTTGAAGATCCGACCCTTTCAGTCCAGGAAGGTTAACATGGCTAATTACAACAGAGTTATCCTGATGGGGAACCTTACGCGGGATCCTGAACTGCGCTATACACCCAACGGTAGCGCTGTAGCCAGTTTCAGCATTGCTGTCAACAGGCGGTACAAGGTCGACAACGAGAAACGGGAGGAGACGAGCTTTTTCGACATCGTTTTCTTCGGTAAGCCTGCTGAAATTATCGCCGAGTACATGAAGAAAGGCCGCCCTCTTCTCGTTGAAGGCCGGCTTCAGCAGCGGCGCTGGGAAACTGACGAAGGACAAAAACGCAGCAAGGTTGAGGTCGTTGGAGAAAATTTCCAGTTTATGGGGGGACGAGATCAGGATAACACTCGATCGGCCGCCTCCGAAGGAACAGACGATCCGCCTGAGTTCGACGATTCAGATATCCCATTCTAACATGAACCCGCCGAGCGGGACCGGATCCGAGATTCGGCGGGTCGATCAAAGGACAGGACGGAAAAAATGAAGAGGAGATTCAGCAGAAGACGAAAGGTGTGTCACTTCTGTGTCGATAAAGTAACAGACATCGACTACAAGAACGTCAGAGGTCTGAAACGGTATATTACTGAAAGAGGTAAGATCCTGCCCAGCAGGATCTCGGGTAACTGTGCCAAGCACCAAAGAAAACTTACGGCAGCTATCAAAAAGTCCCGTAATATCGCACTGCTACCTTTTGCTATCGAACGGTAACGGGTGGAGTACGGTGATGGTGGAAAGTCGAGGAAAGGACGCTGGCCTCTGGCTGCGTCTCCTGGGATTCGCCCTCATCCCTCTGGCAATCCAGGCTTATCAGCCCATTATCGGGGGCTCCCTCGGGATCCTGACTCCCCTTCCTTTGGGCTACGGGATGGCGAGGCGCGGCTACCTGGAGGGAACAACGGCGGTGGCCTTCATCGCCCTCGTCACCTCCTTTGTGATCGGCACGGGGCAAGGGTTATACTTTATCCTTGAAACGCTGCCGCTGACGGTTGGTATCGGATGGGTGGCCAGATCCCGAACCCCCCTTTACCGGCCAGTTGTAATGACCATGGGGACAGTAGCGTTGACGGTCCTGATCGCGGTCGGTATTTACGGCATGATAACAGGCACGCCGCCCGCCCAGCTCTACCATGAAACGGTCCAGCAGATGGGCCTTTTAATGGACAACGCCACTCAAACAACGGGGTTAGACCCCGAGCAACAGCAGCAGATGTACTGGATCGGAAAACTGCTGCAGCGGCTCATTGTGGGAATATGGCTGTCCACCCTGACCTTGCTGATTATATTTTACGCCTTGCTTGTCAGGGGTTGGCTATTGGCTGCAAAGGCCCTGGAGAGCGGCAAGCTGGCACTGCTGACCGAATGGAGCATGCCCTTCCCCTTTGTAGGGGCTTTCGTGGCACTGGCTTTGGCAGTCGTTCTCACAGATGGCCTTGTAAGAGACATTGCATTGAACGGTCTCATCCCTCTCGGAGCTTTTTACGGGATCCAGGGGATTGTAATAACCGGTCACCTCTTTACCAGGTGGGCACTGCCACCATTTTTCAGGATCATGATCCTGGCTTTCGGGATCATATCGGTACCGCTTGCGACTATGATCGTGGTGTCCCTGGGAGGGCTTTTCGATACCTGGATAGATTTCAGACGGCGCTGGCCCCTTGAGATAACACCATCGCCGCCTTCGACCTAAAAAAGGAGCAAGACGATGAAAGTAATATTGTTAGAAGACATTGAGGCCGTGGGAAAAATGGGCGACACTGTCATGGTAAAGGATGGATATGCCAGGAACTTCCTGATTCCCCGTAAGCTGGCGCTGCTGGCCACCGCCAGGAACCTCAAGGCCCAGGACCACCAGATCAAGGACATGGAACGCCGAAGAACCAAGATCACCGGCGACGCTCAGAGCCTTGCCGACAAGATCACCGGTGTGTCATTGAGCTTCACCCGCAAGACCGGGGAAAAGGGCCGTCTCTTCGGATCGGTCACCAATATGGACATCGCCGAGGCCCTCAAGGAAAAGGGGCTGAACATCGACCGTAAGGACATTATTCTCCCTGAACCGATCAAGAGCCTCGGAGAGTTCGACATCGAGATCAAACTGCACCGCGATGTAACCCCCATGGTCAAGATTACGGTCTTGCCCGAAGATGGCGAGATTCCGGAAGGAGCCATGGAGGAAGCACCCGCACAAGAGGCTGCTCCCGAGTCTCCTGAGCCTGAGGCTGTCGAAGCCCCTGTAGAAGAGGATAAAGGGGAGTAATGGGAATAGTAATGGTAATAGGAAGAGCACAGGCCTTTTGAGGCTAACTATTACTTCTACTATTACTATTACTGGATTTTATGGCTGATCCCGGCACCGATATCAGAAAAGTTCCTCCGCAGAATCTGGAGGCAGAAAGAGCCGTCCTCGGGGCCATCCTGATGGATAATGAGAGCATTTATGCTGTCATGGAGATCCTCGATTCATCTGCCTTCTACCAGCCATCCCATCGCCTCATATTCGGCACCATGCTGGAGCTGAGCGAACGGGGCGACCCCATCGACATCGTAACTCTTTCTGAACGTCTGCGCTCTGCGGGCAGCCTCGATAAAGCCGGGGGCCCCGACTACATACCCACCCTGGCCGACGAGGTGCCAACCGCGGCCGGCGTGGCCAACTATGCCGCCATAGTCAGGGAAAAGGCGACCCTTAGAAGCCTCATCGAAGCATCAACCGAGATCGTGCACGACTGTTTCGAAACCCCGGGAGAGGTAGATCAGGTCCTGGATGACGCTGAACGCCGTATCTTTGCCATCTCTGAAAAACGTATCCGTTCCGGTTTCCTTTCCATGAAGGAGATCGTCAAAAGCAGCTTCAAGACCATTGAATTACTGTACGAAAAGAAGGAACATATAACCGGTGTTCCCTCCGGCTTCACTGATATTGATGATCTTACTTCCGGTTTCCAACCTTCCGATCTCATTATCATCGCCGGCCGCCCGTCCATGGGTAAAACCGCTTTTTGCCTCAACATCGCGCAGTACGCCTCTATGCACAAAGAGAAGACTGTGGCCGTTTTCAGCCTCGAAATGGCTAAGGAACAGTTGGTTATGAGGATGCTGTGTTCCGAAGCCCGCATCGATGCCCACCGGCTTCGAAGCGGTTTCCTCGGACAGACGGACTGGCCCAAACTGAGTACCGCAGCAGGAAGACTGGCCGATGCTTCCATCTACATCGACGACACGCCAGCCATCAGTTCCATGGAGATGAGGGCCAAAACGAGGCGCCTTAAGGCCGAAAAAGGCCTGGACCTGGTGATCGTGGACTATCTCCAACTCATGTCAGGGCGCAGTACCCGCAGCGACAACAGGGAACAGGAGATCTCAGAGATCAGCCGTTCCCTCAAGGCTCTGGCAAAAGAGCTCAGGATCCCGGTCCTGGCGCTGTCTCAGCTCAACCGTGGTGTAGAAGGCCGTATGGACAAAAGGCCCATCCTGGCCGACCTCAGGGAATCCGGAGCTATCGAACAGGATGCCGACGTGATCATGTTCATCTACAGGGACGAGGTCTACAACAAAGACACCATGGAAAAAGGGATCGCCGAGGTCATAATCGGGAAGCAGCGTAACGGCCCGGTAGGAACAAAAAAACTGACCTGGCTTGACAAGTATACACGGTTCGAAGACCTCACAACCCGGGATCACTACTGATGCGGGGCAGGGACACCGATAGTGGTACCTGCTGGATCGACATCGATCTCGCTGCCTTAAGATCCAATTTCCACCTCGTCGGAAACCACCTGGAAGGAACACCACCCATCCTGGCTGTGGTAAAGGCCAACGCCTATGGGCACGGGGCCGTCCCGGTAAGCAGGACCCTTCTCGAGGAGGGAGTCTCTATCCTGGGGGTGGCCACGGTGGATGAAGCCCGCGAGCTTCGCCAGGGCGGGATCCAGGGCAGGATCCTTATCCTCGGCAGAATGGTGCAAGCTGACATCCCGGCGGCCCTGAGGTGGCACACCGAGATCACCCTCCAGCATCCTGATATGGCCCGCTGGGTTTCAGAAGCAGCCATCAGCAAGGGGGTCACCGTACCGGTCCACCTGAAGGTGGACACCGGCATGACGCGCCTGGGTTTTTACTGGGAAACAGCCTTCGAGGAGATCCTGAAAGTCCTGGAACTTCCGGGCCTCGACCTGTGCTGTTTCTACACTCACTTTGCCAACGCCGACCTGGGAGACAGGGAGTTTACTCAAAAACAGATCCACCGGTTCGAGGAACTGCAGCTCAAGCTAAAAGCTACCGGTGTTAAGGTCTGTCATCATATCTCCAACTCAGCCGCTATCCTCACCGGGCAGACCCCGGAAGGCTGCGGAGCCCGTCCCGGAATCATGCTCTACGGATCATCTCCCTCCGGCAATATCCCCAGCGAAGAGCTTCGGCCCGTCCTTTCGTGGAAGTGCAGGGTCCTTCAGATCAAGGAGGTTCCTGAAGGAACCGGGATCAGCTACGGGCACGATTTCATCACCACCCGCCCCAGCCGTATCGCCACTATCTCCGTGGGCTACGCCGATGGTTACCTGCGGTGCCTGACCAACAGGGGGCAGGTTCTCATAGGCGGCAAGCGCGCCCCCGTAGTGGGACGCGTGACCATGGATATGACCATGGTGGATGTGACTGACCTGCCGGAGGAGATAAACATTGGTGACGAGGTTGTTGTCCTCGGCCCCCAGGGTGAAGATAACATTTCAGCCGA
>JALHUC010000310.1 GCA_022865845.1 bacterium
GGACAGAACCAGAAGAACTGCCACAAGGGCGGCCAGGAAGCGAGGAGAAGAAAGGAAAGAGAAGAAGGTCTTCATAGATTCATTTCCAATGCTGAGTTTTTGTCCTAGTCCTAGTCCAAGTCCTGGTCCTGGTCGTAGTCCTGATTCCTGGCCTGTCAGCTCCTACCAGGTCTAGGTCCAGGCACCAGGCACTGATTTTCACTTTGGACTCTGCTTTTTTTCTCCTCTTATCAAAATCCGGACCTCGTCATCCTCCCACCGAATGGAATCGATCTCGAAGGTTTTGAAATTGTACTCCGGGAACATCTTGTACAGAGTCAGGCGATCGATGCGGGAAAGATCCCCCTCCGGGAAGTATTCTCCCATGGGCTGGATTGTCCTTCGATCATAGATCATGTAACGGGGGCCGGAGGGGTTGGCAGCCAGCTCGGCCTCTACATCCTGTGACTCAGAAGCCGACTCCGCCTCGGGAGGTACTGCGCCGGATCCAGGCACGGCTTCAATCTCCGGTTGGCTTTCCTCTCCTGCAAGGATCCTCGTTTCATCGATATCGTCCTTAACATCAACTTCCAGTTCCATTGGCACAACCTCATCAACCTTGATATGGACCTCGACCTCATCAAAGTTGGACCAATCCAGTTTGACGATCCTCAGTTCACCAGTTGCCAGTTTTGAAGAGAGAAGCGCAGTCAGGGAAACCGGATCCAGGGTAGAATACCCTTCATCACCAAAGTAGGTCTCGTAATGCTCCCCGGAGGCTGCATCAAGAACCTTGTAGCGGGTCCTCATTCCAAAACCCGGTATACTTCCAGTGGCTGCAGGTCTTTTTCCGAGGGGCACCCCACCGACCGCTCTGGTGACATCCGTATCTCCAGGTGTTGTCCCAGGTATATCCGCGATCGTATCCCCAGCCGTCTCAAATGCCATGTATCGGGCAGTCTCCTGGACCCAGTCATCAGGTATGCCAGGTTCATCCCCAGGATCGGGTTCTGATGAAGCATCTATTACTTCTGGGGACAGGAGTTCATCCATCTGTAATGTCCCGATCTCTTCGTCAAGATCCAGAGGGGCCAGACCGTGAAAACTGCTCTCAACATCCAGGAACAACCCCAGTTTGCTCTCGGAAAGTTCATCAAATTCGTAAACCGTCTCTTTCACATTGGGAGGCGGTTCAGCTCCAGTGTGGACAGGCTGTCCCGCTTCAACCACCTCTTTGTGTGGCTCTTCAAACAGGGGTGGATATTGTGTGTCGATGGGATCAGTGGCCTGGACTGCCCCATATTTAATCAGTTCCGCCGTCTGGTCATCCTCAATCTTTCCCATGACAAGGGGTTCGGATGCACCGGAAGGGACCGGATCCACTCTCGAAGCAGCAACAAAAGAGGCCATTATAAAAATCAGTGCGGTGCCTCCGCCGACGGCGCCCGCTATCTTTAATTCCAGTATGGGAGGGAAGAAAACAAATAACGCTCCGATACAGACGGCCACAGCAATGAGAGCCGATAAAGCAGCGGCGCCCAGTCGGGTCAACACTTTGCTGCCGCCGAGGAGTAAAACCGCGAGTTGAAGCCCGAGAACAACCAAAAGCCACAGGGCGTGGATGTCGACTTCCCAGAGAACCTTGAAGGTGAAATAGGTTGTGAGCGTAAAAACAAGAGAGGCGAACAGAATGAGAGAACTGACTGGTATCCGGTCTGATGATCCTTGATTCATAGTCCCCTCCGGGAATTGCTCTGAAGAAGGTTTCCTGTCCGGCATTCTA
>JALHUC010000311.1 GCA_022865845.1 bacterium
CAAACCCCAGTGCTGCCCTTGCGGGAACACGGATTTTCCGGAAACCCAACCCTACTACACGCATCAGCACATCGAACTTCCGGAAATTAAGATGCAAGTCACCCACTTTGTCCTTCACCGGGGGGAATGCCCCTGCTGTGGAAAAACCGCCAAGGCCGTCTTGCCCAATGCCTACCGCAGCGGTTATGGCCCAAGACTGAGCGCCACCGTCGCCCAGCTGGCCGGTGGTCAGGGCGACAGCCGCAGCCTCATTCAAGAATTTTGTTCCTCGGTATTGGGCCTTTCCATCAGCCTCGGGGCGATCCAAAAAATAATCGACCGTGCCTCATCGGCCATCAAGCTTCACTCTGCGGCTATCGGCCAAGAGGCTCGCGGCAGTGACGTCAATCATATCGATGAGACCTCCTACAGCAAAAAGCATGTGCTTCAATGGCTCTGGGTCATGGCCAACACGATGGTGGCCTTTTTCATGATCCATCCAAACCGCTCCAAAGAGGCCTTCAAGGCCCTGATCGGCGATTGGGTCGGGATCCTGATCAGCGACGGCTACGGGCTGTATCGCAAATGGGTCGGTCTTCGCCAAACCTGCCTGGCCCACCTCATTCGAAAGGCCAGGGAGATTTCCGAAAAGACGGATCCAGAACTGGCCAGGTTCGGAAACTGGGCACTTTCCGAGCTTCAGCGGCTGTGCCATATGGCCGAGGTTCGGCCCACCCCCGGCCAGTGGCGGGCCTTCTATGCCCGCTTCATCCGGCTGATCACCCTCAACAGAAATCGCAAGGATGCCGCAGGTCAGTTTGCCCGCAGGTTGGAAAGAGAACTTGCCTGCCTGTGGCTTTTTTTGGAAAAAGAAGGCGTTGCCCCCACCAACAACCACGCTGAACGAATCCTGCGCTTCAGCGTGCTTTGGCGAAAGCGCTCCCAGGGTACCGCCAGCGAAAAGGGCAATCGCTGGGTTGAAAGAATCCTGTCCGTCAGACAAACCTGCAGGCTTCAGTCCAGGCCGCTTTTCCCCACACTCGTTGACGCACTTCAGCACTACTTCAACGGAACTCAGCCTGACCTCTCCTGGATCCACGCCTAACCTTCTCCACCCTGTGATCAGATACAGTTTGTATATTCCGTTTAATAACCACCATTTTATTTATGGGCGTCCCTCTTGCCATGGAGCACGATGTAGGGATCGAATTTCTTGATGGTGGCAAAGGCCTAGGTTTGACGGGATCGTTTGGCGCCCGGGCTTGGGACACACGTTCCTGGACCATGACCGGCCGCCTTGATGAACCGGTGGCGGATGCGGATTTTGCGCCGGACGGTTCTCTGGTGGGGTTGTTGAGGAGCCAGGGGAAAGGATGTGAGCTGGCCCTGGAGAAGTGGGGCTCTCGGTCGTTGCTGGTGGCCGCGCGCGAACGGGTGACCCGTAATTTGACCCCTGAGGAGTGGGCCCATTACATCGGGGACGAACCCTATCGCAAATTGAATGCCCGGTTGGAGTGAGAAAAATGCCCACCAAATTGCTAACACCGTACATAACAAATGGGGTCCGTATCGATTGCTTTATATAACGCGTTTATTCGGACGCAGGGACACTATCTATCGATGTTGTCGTTAAAACCTTTCCGATCTATAGTAACAGCCTAAAGGGAAACACATCTCACTCATTCCAGTCGAAACACTGGCTAAATTCCAAGTACCTTGACAACCACCGATTCCTTATC
>JALHUC010000312.1 GCA_022865845.1 bacterium
GGATGGGAATAACGAAGCCAACATGGCGCTGCTCCTGGAAAGGATGAAAGCAGTCCCCGAGGCTGAAAGGCTGGCCTACTTCGTCTGTGTTCTGGTTCTGGCCTCCCCGGATGGCCGGACCTGGCAGACCGGAGGCCGGGTGGATGGGCTCATCACCTTTGAAAAGATTGGTGATGGCGGTTTCGGGTACGATCCCATCTTCTTCTATATTCCCGCGGACAAGACCTTTGCCCAGATGGGACCCGAGGAAAAGAACAGGTTCAGCCACAGACACAGGGCCCTGGAGGCTTTCGGAAAGATGTTCCCGGCGATCAAGGGAGAGTTGGAGGGGAAATGAAACTAAATCTCACATCTCAAATCTCATATCTAAAATATGCAAATTTTTATCTTTTTTCCTTACCTGACAATCGGCCAGAGATTTTTTATGAGATATGAGATCTGAGATCTGAAATCTGAGAGCGGAGGTTCCCCCATGCCCATCGACTTCGCCGAATTCACCACCATCATAACCTTCCTCGGATGCATGTGCGCTGTGGTGCAGATGAGCACGGGCTATTACGCCGCGTACATGCTGGCCAAACCTGCTCTGCTCACCACCGACAAGGTCTTGAGCCGCGCCCATCGGTCCTTCGGCGACTTTGCCACCGTGCTGTTCCTGCTGGGTCTTTTTAACGGCATCAACAGCCTGGTGTCGGCCGTGCGCATCGGCGAGCCGCCCCTGGAACTGGGCAGCCTTTCCTTTAACATCCACACCTGGATCTCCATCCCCCTGGTCGTGATTTTCGCCTGGAAGGCCTGGCTTTCCTACTTCGACAAGCCAAAGCTCTATAAAAAGAGAAGGTGGCTTGGCCCCGCCATGTTCGGTGTCTGGGCCTTTACATGGATCACCGCCGCCATCTCCTACTACCTCAGGACCCTGCCGTCCAACCCCCAGCACCCGCCGCCCTCATTCCTCCTGCCGTACAGCCTCATGGCTGTGCAGTTGACCCTGCCCTTCGTGTTCGGAGGGTTGATCGGTTGGAGGATCCTGGAAAATTATAAGAAGAGCCAGGGGGAGTGAACCGGGCGTGGGAGAGGGGCGCGGCCGCTTTCGTGCAGCAGCGCAGGGTTCCCGGGGTCAATTCAGTTGAGATGTGATAAGCTTTAACCTTGGATACAGGATCATCCTGGTGATTTTTGGTTCTTGGATTTTCTTTCGTGTTTGTGTACTGTACGTCGATTCGGGGCGTGGCGCAGCCTGGTAGCGCACCTGCTTTGGGAGCAGGGGGTCGGAGGTTCAAATCCTCTCGCCCCGACCAGTAAGACAGCCCAAAGCCCAAAGGGAAATCTAAAACTTTGGACATTAGACTTTGGACCTTGGACTTGAGCTTCCGTCAGGAAGCGAATTGCGCCCGTAGCTCAGCTGGATAGAGCAGCGGACTTCTAATCCGCAGGTCACAGGTTCGAATCCTGTCGGGCGTGCCAATAATATCAAGGGGTTACGGGTTTTTCCTGTAGCCCCTTGTTCTGTTTATGCCTATTTGCTAACAGATTGGTCTCCCCTATAGGGCCATGATTGTATGTTTTTGGCAGTTTCAAGGTGAAGATCATGCCAGGTGCCGCACATAGACTAAATAAGAAAGAATACCAAGTAAGAGCTGTCGCTCTATTAGCTGCTGGTGAGAAGCAGACTGTAGTAGCGAAGAAGCTAGGTGTATCGCAGCCCACCATTTCCAAGTTTGCCCGTCGGGAAGATATCAAACCACTCATTGAACAAGCTGCAGAGTTACTTATCAGGGAGGGGCTTGCCCCGGCTATTGATATGGTGCTGGATACGTTGCACGAAACTCTAGAGCAGGGTGTACGGGATAATGATCACAACAACACAAAGAACCTTCTATACCTCCGCAAGCTAGGCCTTCAGGTAGCTGAGAACATACTTAAAAGTGCAGGAGTGTTCCCCACGCACGCACAGGCTCCCGTGATACAGAACATCGTGGTGGGTAGTGAGCAGGTCTTGGCTCCTGCAGTTCGGGAGTTATTAATGGCTCAGTCTAAGCTGGCCTTGCCCCCCCGGGGGGAGTAAGCGGTTTCACCCTCACTGTGTGGGTCCCATCTATATCCCCTCTCCACACACGAAGGGTTTTCCGCAATTTGCACCTATATGGGGTTCAGGTGGTAGGAGGTTCAAAAACTTCTCGCCCCGACCAATAATATCAAGGACTTACAGCATTATGTTGTGAGTCCTTTTCCCTTTATTTGAGATTTGGGAGTGCTTTTGGGAGCAAAGATCGCAGCTTTTCATATCCATTCCTCAATATATTTGAGTCCTTGCGAAACAACCCTTCTGTCCTCTAATATGGACTAGCAATTATAGGGGAGCTCGAGAGGGGACACCACCAGGATAC
>JALHUC010000313.1 GCA_022865845.1 bacterium
CTGTGGACCAGATTCCTTCATCATGGAAAGCTTCCGGTCCATCATGGGTGACAAACCGTACCTCATCCTGGAGCTGGACGCCCACACCGCTGACACCGGAGTGGACACCAGGATCGAGGCTTTTCTGGATGTTATCCAGGGCGGTAGAAATGGCGGGACGTCGTCCGGGCACAAGGGCTCCTTTGAACCTGCCAGGCTGGTCATGGAAGAGGGACACCTTCAGATCCATACGAGTGGTGGTGACCAGCTCTCCCTGACTGATCCCAAGGTTAAGGTCCTGGTACCATCCATGGGTCAGATCGGCGCCAGGGGTATGGCGGCAGCGCTTCGCTACGCTGGGATCGGGGCCACGCCTGCCCCGGCACCCGGTCGTGAAGAGCTTGAAATGGGAAAAAAAAACGCTTCCTGTAAGGAGTGTCTTCCATACCTTCTGTCCTCGGGATCCCTGAAACGATATGCCAATAACAGGGACGATGAGAACGAAGTACTGTTGTATTTTATGCCTGAGGCGGACGGGCCCTGCCGTTTCGGCCTTTATGGGCAGGCCCTCCAGAACATGCTTGAAAAAGACAGGCTAAAGAACGTTGCCATTTTATCGCCAACTTCCAATAACAGCTACAGCGGGCTGCCGCCGGATTTCAACCGCCGGGCCCTCCTTTCCATAGCCATCACGGACGGCCTCGCCGACGTTCGCTCCGCGATCCTGACCTTGACCCAGGACACAGCCGCGGCCATGGAACTTTATGATCGTGTTGAGGGGAGTATCATCGAGTGCCTGTCGGTAGACTCTGAAAAGAAGGTCATGAAAGTTCTGAGGAGGGGGATGTCCGAGCTGTTTTCCCTGACGCGGACAAAATCTCTTGAGGAGGTTACGAAGGTCCTTCTCACAGGAGAGATCTACGTCAGAAGGGACGCCTTTTCCAGTCACGACCTGCCTGATCGTCTGGCACGAGAGGGGATCTGGGTGACGACATCCCCTGTTTTAGAGTGGCTCTTTTATATTGACCACATAGTCCTCAGCGGGCTGCTGGACCGCGCATCCTGGAAGGAGCGGTTCGTGTTGCGGCTGAGAAACCGTTACTGCAGGCGCATGGCAGGCAGGGTCCAGGATGCTCTCGCGCTTTCCGGGTTCTATCTCAAGCACAACCTTGACATGGGGTTCCTGATTAAGAAGGGGCGGCAGTTGATGAACCCCCGGCTCACCGGTGAGGCCATCCTCACAATAAGTTCAACCCTCACCGAACTTGGAGACAGCGTACACGGTGTGATCAGCGTCAGCCCCTTCGGCTGCATGCCCGGCAGGATCGCCGAGTCCATCATCACCAAGCGCCTCGT
Source organism: bacterium (assembly GCA_022865845.1). Classification (GTDB taxonomy): domain Bacteria; phylum BMS3Abin14; class BMS3Abin14; order BMS3Abin14; family BMS3Abin14; genus JALHUC01. Next base: position 1,336 of record JALHUC010000313.1, read on the forward strand.
ACAGGACAAGCATCTTTTCTCCAGGAAAAATAGTGAATTCTGGCATGAACACAGCGGCACTTTGCCCCTTCCGTTCCTGGCGCTGGAGACTGATGGGAACCCCCTGTCGCAGATGGTGGAGACGAAACTCGACAGCTTTGTGATGTCGGCGCATCGGCTTAATAAAGAGATTAAGAGCATCTGTGAATCGTGAACCGTGAACTGTGAACAGGTTCAATCTCATATCTCAAATCTCAGATTTCAAAGGGTCCAAGTGCACATGCGCACAGGTGCACCAGTGCACAAGATAATCAACTTGCTCTGACACTGGGGATACATGCTTTGCATAAAGCTATGGATGGCAACCCGGTTTTTATCCAAGGTTCTAGACTTTTCTCTGCGCCTCTGCGTTCTCTGCGAGAGACAGGTTTATCGCCTTTATAAGAACCGGGATTGCTTCGGCATTAGCACCAGCCTCGCAATGACAGCATCGGAACGGTTATGTTCTCCATCCCCCAGTTTTTACTCTGCGACCCTTCGCGTCTTGGCGTCTTTGCGCGAGGCCGATCGCTTTTCAGGAAAAGTGTTTTCCTCCTACGTTCTACATTCCACATTTTACATTCTGTAACAGAAAAACCCCTTCCAACACTTGCCCAACATGGTTTTTTCTGTTACTCAGAACTGTTTAACCATTACGCACGCCCCTGGTCCGGTGGGTGGTGCCCGTTCCGCATGTGGTGGAAGCGGGCTCCCGAGGGAATCGAAGGGGCGGAGGGTAACAAAAACCGTTAGAGGAGGTAAGGAAAATGGCAGTCATTACAATGAAGCAGCTATTGGAGGCCGGTGTTCACTTCGGCCACCAGACCCGCCGATGGAACCCCAAGATGCAGAGGTATATCTTCGGGGCTCGCAACGGGATCTACATCATCGACCTGCAGAAGACCCTGCGCCAGTTCAAGGAATCCTACCGTTTCGTCCGCGAACTGTCTGCCAGGGGAGGGAACGTCCTCTTCGTGGGCACCAAAAAACAGGCGCACGAATCGATCTTTGAGGAAGCCCAGAGATGCGGGATGCCCTATGTCAACCACAGATGGCTCGGCGGTATGCTCACCAACTTCGCCACTATCAAGAAAAGCATAGGCCGTCTGAAGAAATACGAGATAATGGAAGAGGAACAGAGCTGGGGTAACCTGACCAAAAAGGAAATCCTGAACATCACCAAGGAGAGGGAAAAGCTTGGCAAGTTCCTCGACGGGATCAAGGACATGGGTAAGCTCCCCGACGCCCTCTTTGTGGTTGACCCGAAACGTGAGGAGATCGCTATCAAGGAAGCCAGGAAACTGGGTATTCCCATTCTGGCTATCGTGGACACGAACTGCGATCCGGACCTGATAGATATGGTTATCCCTGGTAATGACGATGCCATCCGCTCCATCCGCCTGTTCACCTCCAAGATCGCTGATGCGATTATCGAGGGACAGCAGCTGGTTGGGGCTGGTGAGGTAGGCGTTGTGGAGGCACCGGCTGCGACCCCCCAGGCTCCGGCCCCACAGGCTCCGGCCCCACAAACTCCGACTGTAGTTAAGGAAGAGGCGCCTGCCGCCCAGGAGCAGGCTGCCGAGGAAACTGTTTCCCAAGAGCCAGCTGAAGTTGCCCAAGAAGTAGCGGAAGAAGCAGCGGAAGAAGCAGCGGTAGAGGTTACAGACGAGGCAACCGAAGAAACAGCCAATGAAACAACCGACGAGAATGATGTCGAGGAGGATAAGTAATGAGCATAAGCGCATCTTCGGTCAAGGAACTCAGAGAAAAGACCGGTGCCGGTTTTATGGATTGCAAGGAGGCCCTCAAAGAGTGTGAGGGCGATGCCGATAAAGCGGTGGACTACCTGCGCACAAAGGGCCTTTCAGCAGCCGCCAAGCGCTCTGGGCGAAAGGCCAGCGAAGGAGTTGTGGGTTCATACATCCATATGGGCGGTAAGATCGGTGTCATCGTAGAGGTGAACTGCGAGACGGATTTTGTTGCGAGGACCGACAATTTTCAGGAGCTGGTGGCCGATCTTGCCATGCAGGTTGCCGCAGCCCGGCCCATGTACGTCAAGCGCGAAGAGGTTCCGGCCGATCTCCTGGAGAAGGAGAAGGAGATATACAAGGC
>JALHUC010000314.1 GCA_022865845.1 bacterium
AAGGCATCAAACCGGGAGCTTTTTACTCCTGGACCAAACTTGATTCTCTCGTAAAAACCCCCCTGTTGGCGTCCACATTGGAGTGGGGGTGATGTACAATGTAACGGATGATTTGCCATGAGTTAACGAGAAAAAGCCGCCGTGGGAAAAAAAGGACGCGATTTTTCCGGCTATGGTTGGTGAAGTTAAAAAAATACGTGCCAGAGGCCTTTCTATGCCGGCGCGATGGCAAGTACTTCTTGGCCGAGTAACCCTCGGCCACGGGCTCTGAATAGCTTGAGTAGGTTGTGGCCGGTGCAGATGATCTTCCACTCGCTGCTCACCTTGTCCGATCCCCTCAGCAGAAACTGCCGAAAGCCTCTTGCCTGCTTGATCTGGCCGAAAACCGGCTCCGGCAGCTTTTTCCTCAGCCCATAACACTCCCGCCCCTTCTTCGTCCTTAGCTTGCGTCGCATCCTGTCTACTGTCGAAAGACTCTTTGGTATCCGCCCTCGGGGTGCTGGTGGAATGGTAAATCTACGACCTGTCTTATCCGGTGGCATGTAGACATCTATACCCAGGGCAGTGAGATTCTGCACGGCATTACTGGAGAAGTATCCGGCATCGGCTGACATCTGGCGCGGTAACTGACCGGTATTGACCTTCACGACTTCCATCATCGGCTCGGCTTGTCCCCTGTCTGTGGGCTTATTCGTGACCTCGGCCGCCACTATCACCTGGTGAGCGCTGTCGACGGCAGCCTGGGCATTGTATGCCTGGATGAAATGCTTGCCTCCAGGGGCTGGCATGATGTGGGAATCAGGATCGGTAAAGTTCCTTTGCACCTTATCTCGTGGCGCAACTGCCTCGCCTTTATCCGTGCTCTTTTCGCCCTCCAGCCGCGCCTCAGCTTCAAGGGCTGCCCTGGCTTCCCGAATCTTCTTCAGTCGACTCTCCCTGAAGGCTAATTCCTTTGGTAACTCATCACCCCTCTTGTCCTTACCGTACCGCTGGTCTTCATCTTCGTCCACAGCCTCCGCCTTCCTGAACAACTCCATAACCTCTGACTCAAGACGTGCCTCTTCCTCTTTCATCCTCTTGTAACTCATTGCCTTATGCTTTGAAGCGTTGGCTTTTATCTTTGTCCCATCCAGAGCCACGTGGCCCAGCTTCACCAATCCCGCCTTCCGGCACAACTTCAATACCTGCAGGAACAGCCCTGCCAAGGCTTTGAGATGGTCTTTGCGGAAATCAGAGATAGTGCGGAAGTCAGGCGTGTTGTTCGCCGCCAGTACCCGGAAGGCAATGTCTTCACAAAGACGCTTCTCTATCTTCCGTGACGAGACTACCCCGGTGCAGTAGGCATAAAGAAACACCTTCACCATCATGACCGGGTGGTAGGGTGGATACCCGCGCTCCTCAGCATAGCGCTTTGTTATTTCCGAGAGGTCAAGCTGCTCCACCACATCAGAGATGAAGTAAGCCAGATGATCACCGGACAGCCATTCCCGCATCGATACCGGCATGAGAAATATTTGGTCGGGTTCATAGGGACGAAAGGTCTTGCTCACAGGCCCCTCCTCGCTAAGACTTTCCCCAATTATAACCCGTTATGCCTGTCTGAAGCTATTACTCGGACACACTCCTAGGGACTATCAGCCGGGCCGTTGAAAGCTACCTTCCCCGGTACAAACGCCCGGTTGTTGCGGCATTAACAAACGGCGGTTATCCAGCCTATCGCCGTGGCTGTACACATCGACGCTATTAATTTACTTTAATGCAGGGCAAAGTTGCTTAGTTTATCGAGCCGGTTAAAATTATGCCAGGCATCTATCCAGCGTACGGTACCGGAGCGGCAGCGCATCGCGATGGACTGGGTCTCGGCCCCGCCGCTGAAAGTACGCACGCCCTTGAGTAGATCCCCGCTGCTGACCCCGGTG
>JALHUC010000315.1 GCA_022865845.1 bacterium
GAAAAAGTTCCCCGGTCAGGGCGCTGCTGCGTACCTCATCCTTTACGGTCTTTTCCGGTTCAGTGTGGAGTTTCTCCGGTCTGACCCCAGGGGAGCCTGGTCCTTCATGAACACCACCCTCGCCACGAGCCAGTGGATAAGTATGGTTGCGGTGGCAGCGGGGATAATCATTTATATTGTTTTAAATCGCCGCTCACCGCGACCAATTGAGGATTGAGGATTCCGGATTAAATTCATCCAATCGCCCCTTTGTTCCGCCTGTCTCTGGCTTGCCGCAGGATCCCACAATTAAAAGGTTTCTCCCTTAATCCTCAATGCCCAATGCGCAATTCGGAAATATCTTCTCCTCTTTGGACTTTGGACCTTGGACTTTGGACCGTCTTAAAGCGAAGAGGGGAGCCGCTTGCGCGACCTCCCTCCTCCAGTCCCTGAGACGGCCAGGTGGTTTTTATAGGGTCGCAAAAAGTCCTGACGGGACTTCTCGCTCAACGGAAAGCGAAAAGCGTCGTTTCCGCTTTCCTCACGGATCATCGACACACCTTACGGTCGCTGATCCGGGCGCCCACACGGGCGCGTTTATTATCTCCCATAAGGTACAGCTGCTAGCTGGTAGCTGCTCTTTAACAAGCGGAGGGGGATCAGCTTGCGCCAATCCCCCTCCAGTCCCTGAGACGGCCAGGGAACATGTAAAGCAGTAATCAGTGATCAGAACGGAGATATCAATTCCCGTTTCTCCATTCCGGCGATCTCCAACCTTTAAATATCGAAGTACAGTGCAAACTCGTGAGGATGGGGCCTCATGTTGATAGCGTCCACCTCGTTCTCCCTCTTGTAGCTTATCCACATATCGATGAGATCCGGTGTGAATACGTCGCCCTTAAGGAGGAAGTCGTGATCCTTCTCAAGGTGGTCCAGAGCCTCCGCCAGGGACCCCGGTGTGCTGGGAATACCAGCCTTCTCCTCTGGTGACAGACCGTAGATGTTCTTGTCGAGAGGCTCACCAGGATCGATACGGTTTTCGATACCGTCCAGGCCAGCCATGAGCTGGGCGGCGAAGGCCAGATAGCCGTTACAAGCCGGGTCAGGCGTCCGGTACTCAACTCTTTTGGCCTTGGGGGAGGCTGAATACATGGGAATCCTGATGGAGGCACTTCTGTTACTTGTTGAGTAGACCAGGTTGATGGGTGCCTCGTAACCGGGAACCAGCCGCTTGTAAGAGTTAGTCGTGGGGTTGGTAAGAGCACACAGGGCCGGCGCGTGCTTCAGTAATCCACCGATGTAGTGCATGGCCATCTCGCTAAGACCACCGTACTTGTCGCCTGCGAAAAGGGGCTTGCCGTCTTTCCAGATGCTCTGGTGTGTGTGCATCCCGGAACCGTTGTCCTGGAAGATAGGCTTGGGCATAAAGGTTGCCGTTTTCCCGTGCTTCCTGGCCACGTTCTTGACCACATACTTAAATCTCATGAGGTGATCAGCACACTGGACCAGGGATGTGTACTTCATGTCGATCTCCGCCTGGCCAGCAGTGGCCACTTCATGGTGCTCGGCCTCGATCTCTATTCCGTAAGCGTCCTGGAGGATCTGGACCATCTCCATCCTGATGTCGGTCTGGCTATCGTTTGGAGGGGCAGGGAAGTAGCCGCCGCCGTGCTTGGCCTTGTAGCCCAGGTTAGGGCCTTCCTCACGGCCAGTGTTCCACCACCCTTCCACCGAATCGATATAATAGTAACCGGATTGAGCGTTCTGATCGAACCGGACGTCGTCAAAAATAAAGAACTCGGCCTCGGGACCGAAGAAAGCAGTATCGCCGATGCCCGTGGATTTGAGGTACGCCTCGGCCTTCTGGGCCACAAAGCGGGGATCCCTGGAATAGGCCTCCTTGGTGATGGGATCAAAGATGTTGCAGATCATGGACAGAGTGGGCACAAATGTCAGAAAGGGATCCATCTGTGCGGTGGACGCATCCGGGATGACCAGCATGTCGCTGGCGTGGATGGGCTGCCATCCACGGATAGAGGAACCATCGAACCCGAACCCCTCTTCAAAGCTGCTCTCCTCAAGCTGTTGGATGGGCACACTGAAATGCTGCCATGTACCAGGCAGATCCATGAACTTGAGATCTACCATTTTGACGCCTTTTTCTTTCGCAAATTCCAATACCGATTTGGGTGTCATTTTAAATCCTCCGTCTGCAATCATTACGATTTTTCAGGTGACCTGGTTCCCTGAAGTTGAAAAATCAACCGACAACCTCGCGATTATATCCACAGGGCGCCGGTCAGATAGCCTCTTCCCCCGTCTCCCCGGTGCGAATCCGTATTATGTCCTCAACAGGTATAACGAAGATCTTGCCATCTCCTATCCTTCCAGTCTTGGCCGCCTTGGCGACTGCATCGAGGACTTTGTCGAGGATCTCATCCTGGACCACAACCTCGATCTTGACCTTGGGGAGAAAGTCAACGATGTACTCAGCGCCCCGGTACAGCTCAGTATGACCTTTCTGCCGACCGAAACCCTTGACCTCACTTACGGTCATACCCTGGATCCCCAGGGCGTTCAGCGCCTCCTTGACTTCCTCCAGCTTGAACGGTTTGATAATCGCTTCAACTTTCTTCATGATAAACACCTCCCTTGTGCCGTCTCAGTTGAGAAGTAAAGAGCAAAGGACGTACCAAAACAGAATGTCTTCGATAAACCTTCATAACCTTCTGTTTTAAATAAGGATTTCTGGGTAGCCGACAGGGAAGTTATTTCAATAAGATTAAAAAAGTGCCCGGAAAAGGGTCAGACAAGAACGTTCTGCCTTAAAATCAGGCAGAAAATTCTAATTCAGGATTGAGAATTGAGGATTACGAATTGAGGATAAAAGCTGCAACCATCCATTTTAATAAATGAAACTCAATGATC
>JALHUC010000316.1 GCA_022865845.1 bacterium
ACAGGCTTGTCTTTCGGTGTAAACCAATCGTGTTCGATGGACTTCCCCGCCAGTGTCTTCATGTCGGGTGTGACGACCGGATTGGGGATCGTGTGGATCTTTTCCAGGGGAATCCCCGTGATTTCCGATATGTCCGAAGCGACGCCGCTTGACACCGCGATGAGAGAGTCCGCCTGTTTAAGGATGTTTCTTGATTTTCTCCATTTTTTCCATGTTTTCAATGGCCCGTTCTTTTGTTGCCTGAGCCTTCCGGTGAGGTGGACGGGCACTCTTATAACGATCCGACTTTCGATCCGTGATCGTTCCCTTGCCTTGATGGCGATGGAGCTGTTCTCTTCTTTGGATGCCAGGATGGCACGGGGGCGGGCATCCTTAAGGTAGATGGGGGCCGCTGTTATCACATCCGGATGGATGGTATCTAGTTCCACCAGTTTTAACGAAGGAGGAAGATCAATCAGATAGGAGTTTTCCGCATTACGGACGACCAGGTCGACCGGGTTTCCAAGGGTGGTAATCCCTCTGGCTAGATTTACCATCATAACGCTCCACCCCGCCCGTTTCGAAAGTGGGGAGGAAAATGGCCAAAAATTTTTCCATATTATCTCGTGTCAAATGTGAGTTAGGGTGGCGAATGGTAGTATCTAGTCGCCGTGCCCAGCGGAGAATGAGTATCTAAAATAGAAGGAAAGGGGAAAGCTGTCAACGAAGAGGGCTCAGGTTCCCGGGGTTAGTTCATCAAATGGGCTGAAGAAAAGGGGCTAGAGTCCTTTAACGGTTTTTCGAAGAACATCCTGTATCCACTTGAGAGTTCCCGCAGGTAGGGCCAGAAGCCAGACGAAAAGGTGCTTGACCTCCCTTGACTGGCGGATGGGCCCTACGCCGCTGTGCAGGGAGTACCGGATGAATCTGATGTGGTTGCGCAGGAGTTTCCTTGGTCCCAAATAGCTGCTGAACAGGGTGATCTGTTCCCGGAAAACGAGGCGGAGACCTTTCGGGTTTTTCATCCGGTACTCGAAACGGCGCTTTGTGATCCCGTCAGGAGCGTGCCTGTTGATCATGAGGGGAACATTGATGAAGCGCATTTTGTACTCAAGGGCTATCCTCGAGTAGATCATTGTCGGCCGAATGTGGTGTTCCCCTTCGATCATCGGGTATGGGAACTTCCTTAACACGGAGGTTCTGGTGGCCTCTCGTTTTTCCCCGTTGATGATTCCTGAACCGTCCAACTGCAGGTAATCCGAATCGAGGATGTCCTTCGGAAACGGAGTGCCCGCAAGTGTCTCGTCCTCCTCCAGACAAAGGCCGACAACTCCTGCGAATCGGCCTTTATCCTCCTCGGGGATGAGGTTCCAGTGTTCCTTTATTTTTTCCAATGCTTCCGGAAGAAGCGAATCGTTGGAATCCAGCCTGATGAATAACTCTCCCCTGGCTAACGTAAGTGCATGGTTGTGCGCCGCTTGATGCCCTTGGTTCGGCTGCCAGTAGTAGACGATGGGAAAATCGAAATCTCGCTTCAATGATTTGACAAGATCATCGGTCCCATCTGTCGACCCATCGTCGATGATCAGCGTCTCGAAATTCCTGTAAGTTTGCCGGGCTACGCTTTCCAGGGTCCTGGGAAGCACGTGGGCCCTGTTGAAGGTCGGGATGAAAACGGTAAAGTCGAACATGGGCGACCCTGTCCTGGTTGAAACCGTACCCGGGATGCTTTCCTCACCCGGGATCATCTGAAAAGATGGTATGTCTCTCATTATCAGACCCTTATCCAGGAGTTCGGAATAAGATCAGCTGTGTCAAGGTCTTCGGCCAGGAACCACCTCTTTGGAGTGTACACTGTTTTATGAGGATTCCTGTCCAGCCACGCGCCCCACCAACTGAAGGTGCTGTTTGCAGTGATATGCTGTCGGCACGAACTCATCAGAAAAAGCTCCTCTGCATCACAGCCCAACCCTTCCCTGGTCACAATGATCGTACTTTCCGGAAAAGACATGTTATTCCGAACCCAATCGGGTTCGTCGCTGAAAACATAAAACTTCGGTGCAGAACCTGCGCTTAGAATCATCCGCATGCATTCGTTGTAGTATTCGGTACTGCAACTCCCGTATCTTGTCAGGTTCTGTGGTTTGGAAATATAATCTCCCCGGCGGACATGAACGCTGACAGAGTTGCAACCAATGATCTCATTATGAAGTTCCTGGGCCTTTTTTGAAATAGACTTTAATGTGTACGTTTCAGCGATAATGTCTGCTACATCCGTAAAATATTTTTCGGAATGGAAGTGACCTTTCAAATAGACATTATCCTTTATTTCCAACACCAGTGGATCGAATGTATATTGTCTTTCCGGGTAAAACGCCGGAGGCATGAACTTGACACCTATCCTGTGACGGATGGGCAGTAACAACCAGGTTGAGATACTACTTCGTTGGATCCTTCTTATCTCTTCTTCGGTGGCAGGCTCTTCAGAGATATCAAAAACTTCCAATTGGAATTTTCTGTAAGAATCTCCTTTCAGCCGCCTAACGTCGAGTTTCAGTTCTGCCCCACTGGTAAGGCTCAGGCGTTTGCCGGTAGCGTACTGAAACATCTGGTTACCCAACCCCCCTGTGAGTCGTACTATTACCATTTAGTTTTTCCTGAGCCGCTTTAGCCAGGCTCTAAAAGGTATATGCGAAAGCCTGGATATCCTTTTGAAAATAGTTCGAGACAAGTTCGGCCAGATCTGCGTCGTAATAGTTGCGGTAGTCTTCCCTGTCCTTTGCCTGACGTTTATGAGGCAAAGGCGGCGCAGGGATCCCGATGTGTCTGCAGGCCTCCTCATAGTCGCCTTGAAGATTCTCGTATTTCCCGATAAAGTCGACGAGGATGGTCCCATCAAGATCCTTAAGATAATCGGTTTGTCGTTCGATGGAGGTATCTATGTGGTACTGGTAGGGCCGGTCTGGATCAAGTTTCCAGCGGATGAAGGAGGGAAAATCAGGAATATTCTCAACCAGGTGCGGTCTTTCCCTGCGAAGATGGTGCCAGGAACTGACCTGGAGATCCCATGGGTTTCGAACAAACGCGAACTTGAAGAGTTTGTCGAAAAGTTCCTGTGGAAGCATCTCCTTGGCGGCGATGATCCTGGCGTGACGAGGTAATTTACTGGCAATACGGTGTCCGGTGGCGTGACTGAGCCTGCTGGCGATGAATTGTGGAATATACATGGGATCACGCCAACGCAGGGGTGCCAGGGCAGCGCGTACACTGGTGCCCCCGGTCTTGGCGATATGAACGAAAAGAAAGTTGTATTTGATGGAAAGAAGCATGCTCTTTTGTCCTTTATAACGATTAATCCCTGTGAAGGATCTTTCAGGTTGATGTTACACTTAATTAGATTGATTGGAGCAGTATGTCAACGAGGGCAAAAGAAAGTCCAGAGTCCTGAGTCCAGTGTCCAGAGGAAAAGACAGTACACAGAACATTAAACCATTTACCTTATACTAAATCCAAACGCCAGATTCTGGGAACCTGATCTTGTTTTTTTTCTCCTGACTACTGGATTCTAACTACTTCACTCTGGACCCTGGACCCTGGACCCTGGACCCTGGACCCTGGACCCTGGACTTGCCTAACACCCTCTCCCGGTAAACTTTCAAATTACCCTACATCATGGATTTGATGGAAAAGTGTTTTTCGGCGATCGTTGGCCCAGCATATTCCAGTCGGCGAGAAAAATTCTTGTCTATAAAGATCCGGGCCGTCGCATCGGCCAGTTTAACGGAAGGTGGTTAATTTGTTTTGGGTTAAATAGATTATATTTAGCAGGTACTCTGAATTCGATAGTGATTTTCGTCAGATCTCGATGTAGACTATCCGAACGCCCGCGACAAGATAACCAAATTGCAGAAGGATTCCCCATGAAAATTCGTTTTCAACGTAAGGCCATCTTAACGGTCATATGGTTTTCCTTTATTTTTCTCTTACTCCAGGTTTCAGGTTTTATTCTGTTTAATTTTACCACCGTCAGGCCCATTGGCAGCTATGGTTATCCCCTCGGGCTTTATGTCTGGCACCCGACTCTGGACTACCTCTATAAACCGGGGTTCACTGGGCATTTTTCCGGCGGACCGTATCAAGACATATCTTTCAGGATCAATGGGCACGGTTTCCGGGACGACCCCTTTGGGCCCCGCTCACCCGGCCAAAGACGGCTTGTTTTTATTGGTGACTCGGTGGTGTTTGGTTCCGGTGTGTGGGAAAAAGACCGTTTCACCGAGCAGCTGCAGGAGGACCCGGGAGTTCGGGATGCTGATATGGAGGTTTTAAACCTTGGTGTAAACTCCTACAATTTCGGGCACTACCTCGAGTTGGCCAGACTCCGCTTCATGGATCTATCACCCGATAGAGTGATCGTCGGTTTTACACTCAACGATATCCAGGAAATGGATCGGGTGTGGCCAAAGAAACAGGTCAAGGCACCGGTGGGTAATCGTGAGCCTGGGATACATAGAAAATGGTATGAAAAACCGTTATGGGTCGCTCGGGTGCAGAAATCCATGGGACGTACCTATGCCGGGAGGTTCGTTGAATATTCCGACCAGATCTTAAAGCCTTTATTGATGAGTAAGCAAAAAATGAAAGACTACCATACCAAGTGGATGCGTACCGCGGTCAGGTATTGGAGTGAGGATTCCAACCGGGCGAGGCTGAGGGGTCTGCTGCTTGAGTTTAAGGAGGAGATGTCCCGCCAGGGGGTTCCGTTTTCCTTTCTGATCTTTCCCGAGAGGAATGACCTTTTACGTCCCGGCGAGTACTCCCTCCCCAGGAAATCGGTCACCGGCATGTTGGATGAACTTGAAATAGGATACTGTGACGCCTATGATGCTTTCGCTGCCACACCGGATATGGATTCCCTCTACCTGGCAAGGGACAGCGTTCACTTTACGCCGGCGGGGCACCGGGTGATCAAGGATTTACTGCTCGCGTGCAGCGAAGCTGGTATTATCCCGGTTTCCACGGGCAGGGATCAAGTAGACTCGCCAGGATCTGGAGTCTTGAACCCTTAAAAAAGCGTGTAGATGAACGGTGCGATGGCAGATCCCTGTGTCAGCACGATCAAGGCTCCTAAAAGGAGCAGCACCAGGATGATCGGCAAAAGCCAGAATTTCTTTCGTTCCTTGAGAAACAACCACAGATCCTTCATGAGATCGAACATCAGAAAGGCCTCTCCATTTTTTCTATTTCCGGATCTTCACTTGTGATCCGGTAACTGTC
>JALHUC010000034.1 GCA_022865845.1 bacterium
CCCTTACAAAATGGCGTCCAGCCTGCCCACCGGTTACCTCAAGCGCTTGGAACTGGCCCGCTGTCTGGCGCTCAAGCCCGACATCATTTTCTGCGACGAAATCTTTTCGGGCCTGAGCATGAGTGAAATCAGCAGCATGGTCCCCCTGATCGAGCGCCTGCAGATGGACGGGATCACTCTGGTGATGATCGAACACCGCCTGCGGGAGCTATTCCAGGTGGCCAACCGAATAATGGTGCTTAATTTCGGTGAAAAACTCATGGAAGGAACCGCTGCAGCAGTGATGGCGGATGAAGCGGTCAAAAAAGCCTACTTCGGATCGGAAAATGTAGAGGAGCTCATGGGCAATGCTAACGGCTGAAGGCCTGATGGTCTTTTACGAAAACATGCTGGCGCTGAACAACGTCGGCATCACCTGCAAGGAAAACCAGATCGTGGGCGTATTCGGCGCCAACAGCGCCGGAAAGTCAACGCTGATGTACACCCTTTCGGGGATCATGGAGGATATTCGCCGCAAAGCGGAAATGGCCGGCGGCGAACGCATCACGGTCATGGGGCAGATCCGCTATCTGGGCGAGGACATCATGGGCGTCAAACCGAGCCGACGTGCGAAAAAAGGGATCGTCCTCTGCCCGGAGCGGCGCCGGATTTTTAACGAGAGCAGCGTCATGGAAAATCTGCGGATCGGCGGCTACCTGGCATCGCCGGCCCAGGCCCGGGAAACGCTGGCATATGTTTTTAAAATATTCCCGGCGTTGGAAAATCTAAAAAAACGGATCGGCGGTTTTCTCAGCGGCGGCGAACAGCAGATGCTGGCCATCGGCCGGGCCCTGATGGCGCAGCCCAAGCTGCTTCTGCTGGACGAACCTCTGATGGGCCTCAGCCCGCTGGTTCAGGCCATGCTGGTGCGTGCCGTCAGGGAAATACGCGACGAGACCGGGATATCCATCATCATTACCGAACAATATGCCCGGCCGGTGCTCCCCATCATTGATTACGGTTTTATTCTGGAAAACGGAACGGCGGTCATGGAGGGAACCCGGGGAGAACTGATGGACAACCCCGACGTGCGCTCGGCTTATTTTGGAATTTAATACAAAAGGATTCAAGGGGCCAAGGGGTCAGGGGTTCAAGTGAAGGGCAAATAAGCGAAAGAGCTGATGAGCTGGGAGGCTGGGAATGAAGGGGAAGTAAGCGGTAGTCAGTAAGCAGAAAAAAGTAACGAGTGACGAGTAAACGGCTATTGGTACTGAGTGTTCAGGGAATAGACCGTAAGCAGCCAGCACTGGAAAGGACGGCAATACCCAATTCAAATCACTGGCCCCTGATCCCTGACCCCTGAACTCATAAACCCTCTTTTTCCAACTGATTTGGAAAAGAACGATACCTGTTTCATGCCATGAGCAATAGCGAATTACAGAACGAGCTGACCTTTACCCGCTTTGATTGGATGAGTGAGCGCTACCCGGACCGGACGGCGATACTGTATCTGGGCGAACGCTTTACCTTTGCCAAACTTCGGGAACTGAGTGAACGGTTTGCCGGCGCCCTGTCCGGCATGGGTATCCAGAAGGGCGACCGGGTCATGCTCTACATCCCCAACTGCCCGCAGTGGGTCATCGCCTTTCTGGCGATTCAGAAAATCGGCGCGGTGATGGTACCGGTTTCACCCATCTACACCTCCTATGAAATCAACTATATGATAGCGGATGCCGGCGTTGAGACCGTCATTTGCCTCGACACCAATTACTGCTATGCCAACGAGGTTTGCTTTAATGCCGGGGTCAAGCGGGTCATCGTAACGAACCTGGCTGAACTGCTCCCCTTCTGGAAAAGATATCTCGGTGTTCTGTTGGATAAAATTCCCCACGGCAAGGTTGAAAAGCAAAACGGGGTGTATGCATTTAAAACGCTCTTAAACCACCCGCCCGTCCGGTCGACGGTTGAACTGGATCCCTGGAAAGATCTGGCATACATTCTCTACACCGGCGGAACCACCGGTTTCCCCAAAGGGGTTCCCGGCAACCATATCGGGATGACCTCCTATGTCAATGACGTCACCGAAGATATCGCCGGCGGATATCTGAAAGAAGGCGAAGATGTCTATATCGCCGTCAACCCCCTGTTTCACATCATGGCGCTGGGACTGTTCATGTCGCTGGGCCTGAACAAGGGCAACACCAC
>JALHUC010000317.1 GCA_022865845.1 bacterium
ATGATCGAGTCCACGGCCATCTATTGCTTCGTGGTCTCGATGATACTTATCTTCGCCAATCCGTTCTGGAACCACTTTATCGCCCAAGCGGCCGGAAAGTAAGCTGATGCTGATCGACTGGTTCACTGTGGCTGCGCAGGTGATCAACTTCCTGATCCTGGTGTGGTTGCTGAAACGCTTTCTTTACAAGCCAATCCTCCGCGCCATCGACGCGCGGGAACAGCGGATCGAGACGCAACTCGCGGACGCCGATGCGACAAAGGCCGAAGCCCAACAGGAACGCGACGAGTTCCTGCAAAAAAATAAGGCGTTCGATCAGCAACGCGCCGCTCGCTTGAGTCAAGCGACCAATGAGGCGCAAGCCGAACGTCAACGGCTTCTGGATAAAGCGCGGCAGGACTCGGATGCCCTGCGTGCCGAACGCCAGCAGGCATTGAAGCGCGAACAACAAAGCCTGAATGCCGAGCTCTCCCGCCGTACCCGGGAGGAGGTGTTTGCCATTGCGCGAAGGGCGCTGACGGACCTCGCCGGGGCAAGTCTGGAAGTGCGCATGAGCGAGGTGTTCGCGCGCCGCTTGCGAGCGCTAAACGATGATGTGAAGGAAGGTCTCACCGCGGCCCTGGAAACATCGTCCGCCCCGGTGCTCGTGCGCAGCACCTTCGAGCTGCCGTTCGAGCAGCGCGCGGCGATACAATCCGCGCTCAACGACACCTTATCGGCGGAGATCCAAGTCCGTTTCGAGACCGTGCCGGACGGGATCAGCGGCATCGAACTCAGCATGAACGGACGGAAGGTCGCCTGGAGCATCGCGGATTATCTCGTGTCACTGGAAAAGAGTGTCGGCGAATTGTTGGCAGAGCCGTTCAAACCCCAAGCCAAACCTGAGGCCAAGCCGAATTCGGGAACTGAACCCGCCTCGTCCGAGGAGGCCGAATGAGCGAACCGCCCGATTCTTTGCAAAGTGTCTTCGAGCACGTGTTCGCCGGCTTAAGTCGGGGGCGCGAAAGCTTCACGCCACAGCTGGCGATGCACGAGGTGGGCACGATCAGCAGCGTCTCCACGGGCATCGCCCGGATCTCCGGCCTGCCCGGCGTAGGTTTTGACGAGCTGGTGAAATTTCCCGGCGATGTGTTTGGCATCGCTTTCAACGTGGACGAGGATGAGATCGGCGTCGTGCTGCTGGGCGAATACTGGCATCTGCAGGCAGGTGATGAAGTCGAACGCACAGGCCGGGTCATGGATGTGGCCGTGGGCGATGGTTTGCTGGGACGCGTCATCGATCCGCTCGGTCGGCCACTCGATGGCAAGGGGCCGGTGGTTGCAAGCCGGCGTCTGCCCATCGAACGTCCCGCTCCTGCCATCATGGATCGCGCGCCCGTCACTGTGCCGCTGCAGACCGGCCTCAAAGTCGTCGATGCGCTCATTCCCATCGGGCGCGGCCAGCGCGAGCTGATTCTGGGTGACCGGCAGACGGGGAAAACCGCCATTGCGATCGACACCATTCTGAATCAGCGCGGCAAGGATGTCCTGTGCGTCTACTGCGCCATCGGACAGCGCGCATCCGCCGTGGCCAGGGCGGTGGCTAACTTCCAGGAAAAGGGTGTGCTGGAGTACACCGTCGTGGTCGTCACCGAGGGCAACGACCCGCCGGGTCTCGCCTACATCGCGCCTTACTCCGCAACCAGCATCGCGGAGCATTTTATGGAGCAGGGCCGCGATG
Organism: bacterium; assembly: GCA_022865845.1. Taxonomy (GTDB): domain Bacteria; phylum BMS3Abin14; class BMS3Abin14; order BMS3Abin14; family BMS3Abin14; genus JALHUC01. The sequence goes on from JALHUC010000317.1 coordinate 1,721, forward strand.
TGCTGGTTGTTTACGACGACCTCACGCATCATGCGCGCGCCTATCGCGAGCTGTCCCTGCTGTTGCGCCGCCCACCCGGTCGCGAAGCCTTTCCCGGCGACATCTTCTATATCCATTCACGGCTGCTGGAACGTGCGACGCATCTGCGCGAGGAACGCGGAGGTGGTTCGCTCACCGCCCTGCCCATCATCGAGACCGAAGCCCAGAACATTTCCGCCTACATTCCAACCAATCTGATTTCCATAACCGACGGGCAGATCTACCTCTCGCCGACGTTGTTCGAATTGGGTGTGCTGCCGGCGGTCGATGTCGGCAAATCCGTGTCGCGCGTCGGCGGCAAGGCGCAACGGGCGGCCTACCGCGCGGTGGCGGGCGACCTCAAGCTCGCCTATGCGCAGTTCGAGGAACTCGAAACCTTCGCCCGGTTCGGCGCCCGGCTGGATGAAGCCACCGGCAAGATCATCGAGCATGGGCGGCGCATCCGCGCCTGCCTGAAGCAGCCGGAATTCGCCCCGGTGGGAGTGGCCGCCCAAATCGCTATCCTGCTGTCGTTGAGCGCCGGACTTTTCGACGCGGTTTCGCTGGACCGGATGACGAACGCCGAGCAGGCCGTGCGCAAGGCGGCGGCGGAGATACCGGCGCAGGTGAGCGAGCGCCTGGATAGCGCCGACACGTTGAGCGATGAGGATCGGGAAACGATTATCGACATTGCCCGCCAGGCACTGGCACGTTTCCAGCCCAAAGCTGATTCGCAATTTCAACCCGGGGCAGGGACGAATCCCGGGGAGGCATCATGAGCGACACCACAGCGAGCCTGCGTCGCAAGATCGACAGCGCCGGCGATCTGCAATCCGTGGTCCGTACCATGAAGGCCATGGCCGCGTCGAGTATCGGCCAATACGAGCAATCGGTGCGCGCCCTGGGTGATTACTATCGAACCGTGGAGCTGGGCCTGAGTGTGTGTTTCCGTGACATGGGTGCAGCGGAATCGATAAGCGCAGAGACAGGAAAAAAGGATGCGGGTGCGATTGGCGCGGTGGTGTTTGGTTCCGACCAGGGGCTGGTGGGCCAGTTCAATGATGTGGCGGCCGATTATGCGCTCAAGACGCTGGCGGCGCTGCCCGGGGAACCCCGGGTCTGGGCGGTGGGCGAGCGCGTCCATGCGCGCCTGTCGGACGCGGGCCTTGCGCCGATGGGATGCTTCAGCGTACCGAATTCCGTCAAGGCCATCACCTCGCTGGTCGGGCAGATACTCATGGCGAGCGAGACGAGCCGCAGCCAGGGTGACATCGCCGAACTCCATCTCTTCTACAACCGGCCCGCGGTTGGGGCGGTTTATGCACCCGTCAGTCAGCGGCTGTTACCGCTGGATGAAAGCTGGCGACGTAAGCTAGCCGAACGTCCATGGCCGACGGAAAACCTGCCGGAGGTCATGGGTGGTGTCGCGCTGACCTTGCGGACGCTGATCCGCGAATACCTTTTCGTCTCGCTGTTCCGGGCGTGCGCCGAATCGCTGGCCAGCGAGAACGCGAGCCGTCTCGTGGCGATGCAACGCGCCGACAAGAATATCGGTGAACTGCTGGACGACCTCAACGGCACATTTCACCGTTTGCGCCAGAGTGGTATCGACGCGGAACTGTTTGACGTGATCTCCGGGTTCGAGGCGCTGAACGAATCCGGACTCCATACGAGAGTTTGATCCATATACTTCCGTCATGACCAAGGGCGAACGCTTGTTAGGAGCCATTCAGCTGATCGTTCCGATTCTGCTGCTCATCGGCGTGATCCCAACCTGGCCCCACAGCCGGGGATGGGGTTACACACCCAGCGGAATATTTGGGCTGGCGCTGGTAATCCTGGTTATTCTGTTGCTGCTAGGCGAGTTATAGCGCGTTTGGTTCAGCTCCATTCGCTCAAAGTTTGGAGCTTCCTCAAAACCCGGGTCGATTCAATCTGGTAAAGTATCTATCATTAGTATAATCTGCGTCCTGAGCCTGGTTTTGGATGCAGGAAAGGGCTGCGTGAACGCCGCCGAGATCGGGCACGTGGTTGCAACCTGGGGCGAAGAGGCCGCGCGATTGGGCCTCACGCAAACCGAGATCGATCGCATGGCATCGGCTTCCGAACATGACGATTCGGGAGCGGTGCTTGCGGGACATTGATCGCTTGGTATCCAGAACAGCAGGCCCTTCTGGCACCGATCGTGGACCTGCTTCAGAATGCACTGCCTGCAATATAATTGATCATGGTATTGATACTTTTGACCACCTGAAAACCCGCGCCACTACTGGCTTTTCGCGGCCTATTTAAAATCGAATGGGAATAGAAGAATCAGAGGGGGAGAGCGGGAGAGTGGGAGAAGGGGAGAAAAACCTTTCCCATGTTCCTTAACCGATCACTGATCACGGATCACCAATCACACCTTTATGAAACACGCCAATTTCGTTCATCTCCATGTCCATACATCCTACAGCCTCCTCGACGGGGCCTGCCGCGTTGCCGATCTGACCCGGTACGCTGCCGATCTCAAGTTTCCGGCCCTTGCTATTACCGACCATGGGGCAATGTTCGGCGCCATCGATTTCTACAAAAGCGCCCGCGCAGCCGGAATAAAGCCGATTATCGGCCAGGAGTTCTATATCGCTCCCGAAAGCCGGCTTGATCGCAAACTTGATGAATACGGAGAATCGGCCTATCACATCGTCCTTCTTGCGCGAAACTCGGAAGGTTATTCCAACCTGGTAAAGCTGTCCTCTATCTCTTATCTCGAGGGTTTCTACCGGAAGCCGCGTATCGACAAGGAGGTCCTTTCCCGTCATTCCGATGGCCTGGTAGCCCTCTCCGCCTGCCTGAAGGGAGAGGTTGCCTACCTGGTCAGACGGGGGAATTACGAAAGAGCCAGGGAAACCGTGTCCTGGTACAAAGACCTGTTCGGCGAGAATTATTTCCTGGAAGTTCAGCATAACGGGCTTGCCGATCAGGACAAGGCCAACGAGGGGATGCTCAGGCTGGCTAAAGACACAGGTGTCGGACTGGTTGCGACCAACGATATCCACTACCTGCGTAGGGAGGACACAAGGATGCACGATGTCCTCCTTTGCATTCAGACCGGGAAAACGGTTCAAGACGAGAACCGGATGCGAATGGACACCGACGAGCTCTACGTCAAGTCAGCCGAAGAGATGGAGCTGTATTTCAAGGACTACCCCAACGCCCTGTCCAATACCCTTGCCATCGCTGAGAGATGCAACCTTGAGATCGCTATCGGTGAAACACACCTTCCCCGTTTTCCCATACCTGAAGGGATGACGGAGGGGTCTTTCCTTTACTCCAAGGTTCGTGGCGGATTCGACAAGCGAATGGAGCTCATTCTGGATGGGACTCCGGAGGATCAAAGGGAGGAGGTGCTGGAGAAGTACCAGGCCAGACTGGGCACCGAACTGGAGGTGATCACCAATATGGGGTTCCCGGGCTACTTCCTTATTGTATGGGACTTCATACAATATGCGAGGGAGCAGGGCATCCCCGTTGGCCCAGGGAGAGGTTCAGCAGCTGGTTCCCTCGTGGCCTATTCCCTGAGAATCACCGATATTGACCCTATCAAGTATGGACTTCTCTTTGAACGTTTCCTCAACCCTGAAAGGATCAGTCTGCCGGATATCGATGTGGATTTCTGCATGCAGAGGCGCGACGAGGTCATCCGCTATGTGACGAATAAGTATGGCGAAGACAAAGTCGCCCAGATAATTACTTTCGGAACCATGGCGGCCAGGGGCGCCATCCGGGATGTTGGCAGGGCTCTTGATATGAACTATGCCGAGGTGGACAGGATCGCCAAGTTGGTCCCGGAGATCCTGGGTATCAAGCTGTCTAAAGCCATCGAGCAGGAACCTCAGCTCAAAGAGGCCATGAAAAACGACAAGAAGGTGGCCGATCTCCTTGAGTTGGCCCAGAAAATGGAAGGTCTCCACCGCCACGCCTCTACCCACGCTGCGGGAGTGGTGATCAGTGACCTTCCCCTTTCCAGCCACGTTCCACTCTACAGGAATATCAAGGATGACAGCGTACTAACCCAATACGCCATGAAGGAGCTGGAGAACATTGGGCTTGTCAAGTTTGATTTCCTGGGGCTCCGGACGCTGACCCTTCTGAATAACGCCGTACAGCTTGCCAACAGGAAGAGGTTGGCTCAGGGGCAGGAACCTGTCGAGATGGAAAGGCTGGACCTTCTGGACCAGAAAACCTATGAGCTCTTGTCCACCGGGGATACGGACGGAGTTTTCCAACTGGAAAGTTCCGGGATGAAGGATCTTCTGGTCAAGATGAAACCGGGGTGCTTCGAGGACCTCATCGCCCTTGTGGCCCTCTACCGTCCGGGACCCCTCGGGTCAGGGATGGTGACCGATTTTATCAACCGGAAGCAGGGTCGGCAGGAGATCTCCTACGACACCAAGGAGTTGGAAAAGATCCTGTCCGAGACCTATGGTGTTATCGTCTATCAGGAACAGGTTATGCAGGTGGCCAGCGAACTGGCCGGCTACAGCATGGGTGAGGCGGACAACCTCCGTCGTGCCATGGGCAAGAAGATGCCCGAGGAGATGGAAAAGGAAAGGGTTCGTTTCCTGGAAGGGTGCCAAAGAAACAATATTCCGGACAAGAAGGCGGCCGGTATTTTTGACAACCTTGCTTTTTTTGCGGGTTACGGGTTCAACAAGTCCCACAGTGCGGCCTACGCACTTATCGCTTACCAGACAGCCTTTCTGAAGGCACATTTCCCAATGGAGTTCATGGCCGCCCTTCTCACCAGTGAGATGGACAACTCGGACAAGGTGACCCAGCACATCGGCGTTTGCAAAGAGATGGGTGTCAAGCTGCTGCCGCCCGACATAACTCACTCGGAGATCCCGTTCACCGTTGAGGAGGGTGGGATCCGTTTCGGGCTCGGTGCTGTCAAGAACGTGGGAGTGTCGGCCCTGGAGGAGATCCTGAGTAAGCGCAGTGATGGCGGGACCTTCAAGTCTGTAAACGAATTTTGCAGCAGGGTGGATCTGAGAAAGGTAAACCGAAGGGTCATAGAGAGTTTGATCAAATCGGGGGCCTTCGATTGCTGCGGGGATCACAGAGCCCAGCTACTGGCTTCCCTGGACCAGGCCATGGAACGGGGACAGAAGGCTCAGAGGGATCGAGACAGCGGCCAGATAACCATGTTTGAGGGAGCCCTTGCATCCGACAGTGAGTATTCTATATCTCAGGTTGAACCGTGGTCGGAGCAGCAGCGGCTGGCTTTTGAGAAAGAGTGCCTGGGCTTTTATATCACCGGACATCCCCTTGAAAAATATCGCAAAGAGCTTGAGAGGTACGTTACCGTGGATCTGGGGCGCCTTGTGGAGATGTCTGAAGGACAAGAGGTCAAGGTGGCTGGAATGAAACAGAGCATGCGGGAAATAAGTACAAAGAGAGGGGACCGCATGGCTTTCCTGACCCTGGAGGACCTGCACGGCAGCGCCGAGGTGATCGTTTTTTCGGATGCTTTTACCAAGGCAGGCCATATCCTGGCTTCTGAAGGTCCCTTCGTCGTTCAGGGGGTTATCGATTCTAACGGAGACAAACCAAAAATCAAGGCATCTGACGTGGAACTGTTGGAAGAATACCGGCAGAGGGTTACAAGGGAGATCCTTATCAACCTGTCAACTATCGGGCTTTCAGGGGACGATCTCGAAAAACTGAAGAATGTCCTGTTGCAGCACAAGGGTGATTGCGCTGTCAGGTTAAAGCTTACGATCCCCACCAAGGCAGAATCGGTTATTGCCCTGTCGGACGAATTCAAAGTGGGGTCTTCCGATGAAATGGTCAACGATGTGGAGAGGATCTTCGGCAGCGGGACGGTGACCTTTGTTTGACAGACAGGATATTTGCAGGAATACTGAGGGGTCATGGAATGAAGAATGTAGAATGTAGAATAGGGGAAAATGAACCGCATCCGAAACCCGAAACCTAAACTCAAAACGGAATATATTATGGTATACAACCTGCTGGAATTTGAAAAGCCCCTGGCCGAACTGGAACGGCGTATCGGCGAGCTGAAGCACATGGATCTGGACCAGCCCGGAGTGGACCTGTCTGACGATATCGCCAGGCTGGAAAAAAAGCTCAACAAAATGCGCCGTGATGTCTATTCAGGCCTTAGCCGGTGGCAGAAGACCCAGATCGCCAGGCATCCTCAAAGGCCGTACACCCTGGATTATCTGGAGTTCCTCATGGTGGATTTTGTGGAACTCCACGGGGATAGAACATTCGCTGACGACAAAGCCATTGTGGGTGGAGTGGCGTGGTTCAACCGGAAACCGGTCATGGTGATGGGGCATCAAAAGGGACGCAACACCAAGGAAAAGGTGGAACGGAACTTCGGTATGCCCAATCCAGAGGGATATCGCAAGGCTCTCAGGCTGATGAAGCTGGCTGAAAGGTTCAGTATCCCTGTCATTACCCTCGTCGATACACCCGGCGCCTTCCCTGGGATCGGAGCCGAGGAGAGGGGACAGGCGGAGGCCATCGCGAGGAACCTTATAGAGATGGCGGACCTCACAGTTCCCATTATAACTGTTGTGACGGGGGAAGGGGGCAGCGGCGGAGCCTTGGCCCTGGCAGTCTCCAACTGGGTCATGATGCTGGAAAACAGTATTTATTCGGTCATCTCACCCGAGGGCTGCGCGGCTATTTTGTGGAAGAACCAGGCTTACGCCCAGGACGCTGCTGAAGCGATGAAACTGACGGCCCAGGACAGTCTCAAGAACGGGATCATCGATGAGATCATCCCCGAACCACTTGGCGGTGCCCACATGGAGCCGGCGACTGCAGCCAAATCTATGGGAGCCGCCATTCAGGTTCAACTTGACCGGTTGTCTGCCATGGGGCCCGAAGAGCTTGTCACGGACAGGTGGGCCAAATTCAGGAAAATAGGTGTCTTCAAGGATAAACCCGGTGACTGACCAGCTCAGGATCGCCTATCTGGGACCAGAGGCTACCTTCACCCATCAAGCTGCCCGCCAGACATTCGGACGCGGTGCCAGATACCTTGCTGCCGAGACAATAGGGGACGTTTTTAGCATGGTTGGGCAAGGGTACGCGGACATGGGGGTAGCACCTGTCGAAAACTCCAATGAGGGTGTGGTTACCTCGACCCTTGATCTGCTCGTGGATTCCGATCAGCAGATCGCCGGGGAGATAATTCTTCCCATCAGGCTCATGCTCATGTCGAAGGAGCAAAGTCTCGATACCGTGAGGACAGTGTACTCCCATCCCCATGTTTGGGGACAATGCCGGCAATGGCTGGGAAGGAACCTGAGCGAAGCTAAACTGAAGGACGCCAGGAGCACCGCGGAAGCGGTGACCCTGAGTGCTGAGGTTGCCGGAACGGCCGCGGTAGGCGGGGAGTTGGCAGCGGAGCTTTATGAAGTCCCGATCCTGGTTGAAAATATCGGTGACTGGACGGAGAACCTTACCCGGTTCCTTATCTTTTCCAACCGAAAATCTGAACTTACCGGAGATGACAAGACTTCCATCGTTCTGTCCATAAAGGACCGTGTCGGGGCTCTTTATGAGATCCTTAAACCTTTTGGCGACAACGATATTTCTCTCACCAAGATCGAATCGCGCCCCTCGAAGAGAAAAGCCTGGGATTACCTCTTTTTCGTCGATCTGGAGGGCCATAGGGACGAACCGAAAGTGAAGGAGACCCTGGAGAGGGTAGGGGAGTATTGTGAGGATATGAGGGTACTGGGAAGCTATCCTAAAGGCAATGTGATCGAATAAATTAGATATCACATTGCCAGTGTCTAGGTTCTAGTGTCTGGTGTCTGGCAAATCAGAATGTAGAATGTGGAATGTAGAACATAGAATAAAATCCTCAACCGTTGGCCAACTATTACTTTCCCTTGGATTTTGGATCTTGGATCACATTTAAAATCTGAAATTTGGAATTTAAAATCACACGGAGTGTTCAATGACCATAACCTACCGACCCGCTTACAGTTCAGTGGAGGACCTTGTCCCCTACAGCGCGGGAAAACCCATCGAGGAAGTAGCACGGGAGATGGGGCTTACCAGGATCGTGAAGCTGGCCTCAAACGAGAACCCCATGGGCATGTCGCCCCTGGCCGTCGAAGCGATGAATCAGGCTGCTGCCGGTGTAAACCGGTACCCTGACGGCGCTGGTTGGGACCTGAAGGGCAAACTTTCGGAAAGGTTGGAGGTACCTCGGGAGAACATCGTACTGGGGAACGGGTCCAACGAGATCCTGGAACTCCTTGCACAACTGCTTCTCACAGAAGGGGACGAAACACTTTATGCCTGGCCTGCTTTCGTAGTCTATAGGTTGGCTACTCTGGCTCACGGAGGCAGAGGGATCGAGGTGCCCCTGGACGGGAATCTCAAACACGATCTGGACGCCATGGCAGACGCCCTGACAGACCGGACCAGGATCGTTTATGTAGCCAACCCAAACAACCCTACCGGGACCTGTGTCGGGCGGGATGAGTTGGAACGGTTCATGGACAGGGTTCCGGAAAATGTCCCGCTCGTGTTGGATGAAGCTTATTTTGAGTTTGCCAGGCATCTTGATGATTTTCCAGACGGGATGGAGTACTTCAGACAGGGCAGGCCCATTGTAGTGGTAAGGACCTTTTCCAAGGCCCACGGACTGGCAGGTCTTCGTGTAGGCTACGCTGTAATGCCTGAACCCTTGGCGAACCTTCTGAACCGTGTTCGCCAGCCGTTTAACGTCAACAGTATGGCTCAGGCTGCGGCTATGGCCGCTCTTGATGATAATGATTTTGTTCAAAGAGGACTCGACCACAACCGGAAGGAATTAAGACGTATCCAGGACGCTGTGGAAAGTATTGGTCTTACGGTTACCCCGTCATTTACCAACTTCATCCTCATTGATCTGGCGGGACGGTCCGGTCAGGATGTTTACGAGGGGCTGATGAAGAAGGGCGTTATCGTAAGATCCATGGTGCCCTACGGGATGCCGGGGACCATCCGGGTCACTGCGGGACTTTCGGAAGAGAACGATATGTTTCTGGAGGCGTTGGGGGAGATAATCGCTGAATTTCCGTGATTCGTAATTCGTAATTGGTAATTCAGAGACAGGAGATTTTCCAAACCCGAGTCACGAGTCACTAATCACGGAATTTATGAGGTAAAAAACCATGATCATCGTACTGAAATCCGGTTCGACCCAATCAGATATTGATTACATCAAGGAAAAACTTCACGCCAAGGGTCTTAAGGTCCACGTCTCCCAGGGTGAGGAGAGGACGATCATAGGCGCTATCGGCGACGAACGTATTCTCAGGGAAGCTGCCCTGGCGGCCTACCCGGCAGTGGAAGCGGTTCTTCCCATTTTAAAGCCGTTTAAACTGGCAAGCCGCGATTTCCACAAGGAGGATACCCGCATCAAAGTGGGTGATGCGATTATCGGCAGCGACGACGTAATCGTCATAGCCGGTCCGTGCAGTGTGGAAACAAGGGAGGGTCTCCTTGAAGTGGCCAGGTCCGTGAAGAAATCCGGTGCCAAGTTGCTCCGGGGAGGAGCGTTCAAGCCCAGGTCCTCCCCTTATGCGTTCCAGGGGCTGGGTGAGGAAGGACTCAAGTACCTTGCCGAGGCCCGGGATGAGACAGGCCTTAAGATCGTCACCGAGCTTATGGATCCTCGGGATGCAGAACTGGTGGATAAGTACGCTGACATAATACAGATCGGCGCGCGAAATATGTCCAATTTCAACCTTCTCAAAGAGGTTGGTAAAATGAGAAAGCCGGTCCTTCTCAAGAGGGGTTTGTCCTCTACGGTCAAGGAGTGGCTCATGTCTGCCGAATATATCCTTGATGAGGGAAACATGGAGGTCATCCTTTGCGAACGGGGTGTCAGGACTTTCGAGACCGAAACCCGGAACACCCTTGACCTTTCGAGCGTACCGCTGGTCCAGAGCATGAGCCATCTGCCGATTATCGTTGATCCCAGCCATGCTGTCGGGCGTGCCGACCTTGTGGCCCCCATGTCTATGGCCGCTGTGGCCGCCGGTACGGACGGACTCCTTATAGAGGTCCACGAGAACCCCGAAGAAGCATTGTGTGACGGGCCTCAGTCTCTCAGGTTAGGCGATTTCGCTTCTCTCATGAAGAGCCTCCGATCCCTTGCAAAGGCCCTCGGCAGGGAATTGTGAACCGTTCAACCTCCTCACCCCCACTTTTCAAACGGGTTTACCTTTTAGGGACCGGTCTCATCGGTGGCTCCCTGGCACTTGACCTGAAGGACAGCGGACTGGTTGAAACTGTTGTCGGATCCGATTCGCTTCCGGAGAGATCCGAGTCCGCCCTGTCCATTGGCATTCTGGATGAGATCCAACCCATGGTTCCGGAAGTCGTTAGGCGCTGCGACCTGGTTATCCTTGCTGTGCCTGTACTCAATTTAAGAGAGATTCTCAGCACCGGATTTGAAAAGGACACCCTTGTCACCGATGCGGGAAGTGTGAAGGGTGATGCTGTCAGTGGATATCGCGAGGCAGTTGCCGCTGGCAGGGGTTATCGTTACGTTCCCGGACACCCCATAGCGGGAGATGAAAAATCAGGCCCTGAAGCCGCCAGAAGGGGGCTTTTCGTTGGGGCAAGGGTCATCCTTACCCCTGTGGATGCCTCCCGGCAGGATGTGTCCGATGTCAGCGCCCTGTGGGAAGGTGTTGGCGGCAGGATCAAGATCATGGATCCGGATGAACACGATGAAGTATTCGCCTGGGTCAGTCACATGCCTCACATGGCAGCCTATGCCATAATTGACAGTGTGTTGGCGCGAGATCCGGACCTGGTGGACCTTTCCGGTGGAGGGCTGAGGGATTATACACGTATCGCTGCGAGCAACCCCCGCATGTGGGCTGACATTGCTGTGGCCAACCGGGAGAAGCTCCTCATCGCCGCCAGGGGACTGGGTGATTCGCTGAACAAGATCATTTCCGCTCTTGAGGAGGGTGACCACGATCGCCTGGAGAGCGCTTTTCAAAGGATCGCGTCTGTCAGGAGGTCCCTGAAATGAGCTGGATGATCAAGCCAGGAGGATCTCTCCATGGTGATATTACTGTTCCTGGGGACAAGTCCGTTACCCAAAGAGCCTATATATTTGCCGCCATGGCCAAGGGGACTTCCCATATAATCGCTCCCCTTCGCGCAGAGGATACGGACAGCACCCTCAACGCTGTGAGGTCGCTGGGTCCGGTTATAGACGACAGGGTTCAGGAGGTGTCCATAACAGGGGATGGAACACAATCCTTCACTGAGCCTGGTGATGTAATAAACCTTGGAAACAGCGGTACTGGTGCCCGTCTCATGGCAGGCCTTCTCGCGGCCTGCCCCTTTCTTTCTGTTCTCACGGGTGACGAATCCCTGCGCCGTCGTCCCATGGCCCGGGTGACAGAACCACTTCGGCTCATGGGCGCTGTTATCGATGGACGCGCCGACGGTACCCTTCTTCCTCTTGCTATCAGGGGTGGGTTTCTAAAGGGTGTTAACTACATTAGCCCGGTCGCAAGCGCTCAGGTCAAATCAAGCGTGCTTATCGCTGCGCTGGGTGCCCAGGGAAAAACCATATTTACTGAGCCGGCTCTGAGCAGGGACCACACGGAAAGAATGCTCACCGCCATGGGCGTTCATATTTCCGCTCAAGGAAAGTCCCTCGTTGTTGAAGGAGGGCAGGTCCCGAAAGCTGCCACCATAAAGGTCCCCGGTGATATATCTTCAGCGGCCTTCTTCTTTGTTGCCGCCACCGTTATGGACGGGTCTGATATCGTTGTGCGCAACGTGGGTATAAACCCGACGCGAACCGGGATACTGCAGCTGCTGGAAGCCATGGGTGCCCGAATCTCAGTCATGCACCATGATGGTGATGGAGAACCAATGGCTGACATACGGGTGCAGGGAAACGGTTCCCTCAGGGGGATGAGCATCCCCGAGGAATGGATCCCGGCGATCATTGATGAGCTTCCCCTGGCGGCTGTCCTGGCGGCCGCGGCCAACGGTGTGACGGAACTGCGTGGGGCCAGTGAACTGCGTGTCAAGGAATCGGACAGGATCTCGACCACTGTTCAGATGCTCCAACGGGCCGGAGTTAAGGTTGAAGAGCTCAGCGACGGTTTCAGGATCCACGGTCCGGCCGCCGTAACCGGTTATGCTCACGAGAGCCACGGTGACCACCGTATTGCCATGAGTTCCACCATCCTGTCTCTTATGGCAAGGGACAAGAGTGAGATCCGGGATACAGGCTGTGTGGCAACCTCCTTCCCCGATTTTGTTAAACTCATGAACGATCTTCTGCCCGGTTCAGTGACCGTAATCTGAGTGTTATGAAACAGATCGTGGCAATAGATGGTCCGTCGGGTTCCGGCAAGAGCACAGTGGCCGCCATGCTGGCAACGAAGCTTGGTTACATGCATCTGGACACAGGGGCTATGTACAGGGCGGTGGCTCTGGCAGCTGCTCTTGACAACCTCCCCTACGACGATGCAAGGCGTCTGGATGAGTTGTGTGAGCAGATCCGGATCGAGATGCGTCGGAACGAAGGCGTCGTGTCGGTATACCTGAACGGGCAGGATGTCACCGAGGAGATCAGAACACCCGAGATGAGTCTCGGGTCTTCCGCTGTCTCGGCGGTCCCGGAGGTCCGTTCTCACATGGTGAGGCTGCAGCGTGAAATTGGGAGTTCGGGTGGAATTGTGGCTGAGGGTCGGGATATGGGCACTGTGGTGTTCCCTGACACTCCGGCAAAATTCTACCTGGACGCTTCACCTGAGGAGCGCGCAAGACGAAGATGGCTGCAGCTTAAAGAGCTGGGAATTGAAGAGGCACCGGAAAAGGTCCGAAGGGAGATGGATGAAAGGGACCAAAATGACACATCAAGGGAACATTCGCCTCTTAAGAAAGCTGAAGACGCCATTATTGTAGACACGACAGGAATGTCTATCGACCAGGTTATCGAAAAACTTGCAGACAAGGTGAAGGAGTTGGAGGAATCCGGTGCATGAAGTGAAGCTGGCTGTATCAGCGGGGTTCTGCTTCGGTGTTGAAAGAGCAGTCAAAATGGCGGTCCTGGCCCTCGATGAGTTCGGGGGGCCGGTATACACCCTGGGCCCCATTATTCATAACCCTCAGGAGGTACTCCGTCTTCAGAACATGGGGATAAAGATGGCTCACACCCTTGATGAAATCCCTGGAGGTACGGTGGTAATCCGTTCCCACGGTGCTCCAAAAGGAGTGATCGAGGAGGCCGAAAAGAGGGGTCTCAAGGTCGTTGACGCCACCTGCCCCCTTGTGCAGCGGCTTACGGAAAGAGTCATGGAACTCGCAGACGAGGGGTACCAGATTGTTGTAGTAGGGGAATCCGATCACCCGGAGGTCATGGCGGTTCTCAGTTATGCCCCAGAATCATGTTTGGTTGTCCGGGGCCCGGAATGTGTGGAATCTGGAAATTTGAATAAAAAAGTGGGTCTTGTAGCCCAGACGACACAATCCCTGGAAAACCTGCGGGCAGTGGCCTCCCTATGTATATGCCATTGCCGAGAGGTTAGGACTTACAACACGATCTGTCATGCGACACACAAGCGGGGCGCTGAGGCGCTGGAACTTGCCGGACAGGTCCAAGTCATGATCGTGGTCGGAGGGAAGAACAGCGCTAATACGGCACGCCTGGCGAAGGCTGTTATCCAGGGAGGCACAAAGACATACCATATCGAGAGCGCGGATGAGTTAAGCAGCCTTGAGATCCCTACGGGAGTGCCCATAGGGATCACAGCCGGTGCCTCAACACCCGGTTGGGTCATTGTGGAAGTTATGACGGCGTTAAAGGCCATGGATTAACCACTATCTTAAATCTCATATCTCATATCTTAAAAGGTTCTGAATTTTTTTAACTTCAGTTACATAGGATGCTTTTTTCCATAGGCTATTTATCGATCATCTCCATTCTAGCAGGCCGAAGCTGGAGCTCTGGGAACAGATTTCAATCTCCAATCCTCAATTCAATATTCACCATTTCCCCCTGATTCGGTAACAATTGTCAGGAAACCCACTATTTTCAGGGCTTGAGAGCCTGGTAATGAATTGACATGGGGTATCAAATAGAGGATAATCCGCAACCGTTCAGAATGAATAAAATTCGAGGAGGTCACACAGCGTATGACGATGGAAGATATGGAAGAAACGGAAGAGAACAGTCTCAATAGCGATGGGACGCCTGTGGTGGTAGACGATGACACCATGACAGACAGCGGAGATGCCGGTGAGGAATTGAGTGAGGAACTGGATGACGATGACGATGACAGTGAGGATTTCGCCAAGATGTACGAAGCGAGTATCCGAGACCTGAGAGAGAGGGAGGTTGTCACCGGTACGGTAGTCGGAATCTCAAAGGATGGTGTTCTGGTGGACGTGGGCTACAAGTCCGAAGGCATTATTCCGAGGGTGCAGTTCCAGGATGAAAATGGAGAACTCACCATAGAAGAAGGCGATACAGTTGAGGTTTTCCTTGAGAAAAAGGAAGACTCTGAAGGCTTGATCTATCTGTCCAAAGAAAAGGCAGACAAGATGAAGGTGTGGAACGACATCGGCCAGTCCTACGAGGACAATGAACCTATTCGGGGTAAGATCATTACCCGGATAAAGGGTGGTCTCACAGTGGACATCGGCGTGAGGGCCTTCCTGCCCGGTTCCCAGGTTGACATTAGACCTATCCGAAACCTTGATCGTCTCGTAGGTGAAGAATTCTTTTTCAAAATAATTAAATTCAACCCCAGGCGAGGAAATGTTGTACTCTCCCGACGAGTTCTGCTTGAGGAGGAGAGGGAAACCAAGAAGGAAGATACCCTCAAGGTACTCGAGGAAGGTTCAGTGATGGAAGGGATCGTTAAGAATATCACCGATTACGGCGCCTTCATCGATCTGGGCGGAATAGACGGCCTTTTGCATATCACAGATCTTTCCTGGGGAAGACTGCAGCACCCTTCGGAAATGTTGACAGTTGGTGACAGTATCCAGGTCAAGATCCTGAAGTTTGACAAAGAGAAGGAACGTGTCTCCCTTGGAATGAAGCAGTTGTCCGAAGACCCATGGGAAGGTGTACCTGACAGGTACCCCATCAACGCGAGGGTTAACGGCAAGGTCATGAGCGTCACCGATTACGGCGCCTTCATAAAGCTTGAGGATGGTGTGGAAGGACTCGTTCATATCAGCGAAATGACCTGGAACCGCAAGATCAAGCACCCTTCCAAAGTTGTTGAAGTTGGGGATTCGGTGGAAGCAGAAGTTCTTAGCATCGACAAGGATAACAGGCGCATCTCCCTTGGTATGAAGCAGATCGAACCCAACCCCTGGGATATCGTTGCTGAGAACTATCCCATCGGCAGCATTATCGAGGGAAAGGTCAGGACCCTGACCGATTTCGGCGCATTTATCGGGTTGGAAGAAGGCATTGACGGCCTTATCCATGTAAGCGATATGTCATGGACCCAGAAGATCAACCATCCTTCCGAGGTCATTAAAAAGGGTGATTCTGTCAAGGCGGTCGTCCTGAGTGTAGACAAGGGCAGGGAGCGCCTGTCACTGGGTTTGAAACAGCTGACGATGAACCCATGGGACGAGCTTGCCGCCAAGTATCCGGTCGGATCAGTAGTTACCGGGAAGGTTGTCAATCACGCTGATTTCGGCACTTTCGTTGAACTGATGGAAGGTGTTGAGGGGCTCATACACGTTTCGGAGATTGATGCACGTGACGGTCAAAGCTCTGAGGATGCATACCCCTCCGGTACTGAGGTGACTGTCAAGATTCTGAACATCGATTCCGAGGAACGGAAAGTCAGTCTCAGCATGAAGGCTACCAAGGAAGGCGGCGCCTCTGCTCCTCCTTACAAGAGCTACCTGAACAATGACAGCGGTGGCGGGACCCTGGGAGATATTCTGGGAGCATCCCTGGCAGCGGCCAAGAGCAGCGGGGAATCCCAGGAGCAGGAAACTGAGCCAGCGGTAGAGATCGAAGCCGTCCCTGAAGAAGTTGATGAATCTCCGGAGGAGGAGGTTGAGGCTTCCCTGGCAGAAGTTGAAGAAGATCTTCAGTCTGAAACGGAAGAGGATGTTGAAGCTTCCCCGGCGGAAGTTGAGGAAGATCTGCAGTCTGAAACGGAAGAGGATGTTGAAGCTTCCGCCCCTGAGACTGAGGAAGAAGAAACCTCTGAGGAAACCGAACCAGAGGAAGAGAAAACCGACTAACCCGCATTTCTCACCAGGGTTCGTCGCGAGGCGGTGTAGACGGGTGTGGATACAAGGCGCGCGACCGAGGGCCCCGCAGGCGTAGTTGACACTACGTCGAGGAGCGCGACCGAGCGAAACGCAGTAGACATGCCCGTATCCGCCGCTGCAGTAGAAGGCTGGTGAGAAGTGCGGGCTAATACCGGCAACGGTAATTTTAATTTGATCATGGCCGTGTGTATTCTCGATGAGATGCCACGGCCTTTTTTGTGATACATTAATAAGAGCAATTGAAAATGGGATCAGGTATTTTGAAATTTGAAATTTGAAATTTGAAATTTGGAACTTACCCTATGAAACGTGCACATAAAATATTTATAATCATTACTTTGGTTCTGCTCGTAGTGGCTTTTGCCATCGGACGCTCAGACAGGTATGGTTCCGATGTTTTTGATGGGGATACCATTGCCCTGCTGCGTGTTGAAGGTCCTATAATCGATGTTAGATGGTATATGGACCAGGTCCGTGATTTTATGGAAGATGACGGGATCAAAGGTGTAGTGCTACGCATAGACAGCCCTGGAGGTGCAGTCGCGCCCACCCAGGAACTTTACATGGAACTCCTTAAGTTACGAGAGATCAAACCGATTGTTACTTCAATGGGAACAGTCGCAGCTTCAGGCGGATATTATCTCAGCTGCGCCACCGACTGGATCGTTTCCAACCCGGGCACCATCACCGGCAGCATCGGTGTCATTATGGAGTTCAGCAATCTGGAGGGTTTGTTCGGGAAACTGGGCATCAGCAGCCGAACCATCAAAAGTGGAAAGTTCAAGGATACTGGCAATCCAATGCGTCAAATGACTGTGGAAGAGGAAAGACTGCTTCAGGCTATGATAATGGATACCTACGAACAGTTCGTCGAAGCGGTGCTAAAGGGACGGCCAGTGGAAGAGGACCTGGTGCGCCCTTACCTTGATGGCAGGGTCTTTACCGGCCGGCAAGCGCATGAACTGGGTCTTGTGGACCAACTGGGTAACATATACGACGCCATCGAAAAGGTATCTGAAATGGCAGGGTTGACGGAAGTGCCTGACGAAATTTACGAACCAGAACGGGAAAGGCCGGGGATCTTTTCGATCCTGTTCGGTGAAACTGCCGCCAGAGCATTGGTCAGCCTGTCTGATTCTGTGAATGATCAAAGCAGCGACAGGTGGCTGCAGCTGTGGAGAGCGTTTTAAGGGCAGGTAATCGGTAATCGGTAATCGGTGATCTGTAAACAATAATTAATGAAGGAATACTTGGTTAAATCGCTTTATGTTTTTACCGATGACTGATCACTGATAACTGATAACCGTTTTTCCTAACCTCTTGACTTTCATAGCTATTTTAGTTAGCCTCTCCACTATATCTTAACTTCATGTTTCATTCCCGGGAGGGATCATGACCAAGGCTGAACTCATTGAAGCTCTTGTAGACCGAATAGACAGACTGACCAAAAAGGAAGCGGAACTCATCGTCAACACGGTTCTCAAGAGCATTGCTGACTCCCTTGCAACTGGCGGTAAAGTGGAGCTCAGAGGGTTCGGCAGCTTCAAGGTCAAGGACAGGCGGTCCAGA
>JALHUC010000318.1 GCA_022865845.1 bacterium
ATCTTTCCATGAAGACCAGTACTCCTCCGGCGCCACATAATAGCAATCGCTGTGGTCACCGCCCGCTATGGGCAGAAAGGTCTTGGGCTCCGGCGCGGCGTCAAACAGCTTCTTGCCCATCTCAAAGGGGATCACCGTGTCGCTGACCCCGTGGATGATGAGAATGGGCATCTTCACCTCCCCGATCCGGCCGATGTTGTCGAGCGTCACCGACATGACCAGGCCCACAGGAAGGCCGAAGTAGATCGTTCTGGCCACGTCGGCCGCGCTGGTAAAGGGACTCTCCAGCACCATTCCACCGGCGTTCATCCCCTTCTCCAGTGCAAGATCCACTGAAACCGCAGATCCCAGAGAGTGACCGTACAAAATAATATTGCCTGGGTTGATGCCCCTGGTCTCGGTGAGCCACTTAAAAGCCGCCTCAGCGTCCTGGTACAGGCCTTTTTCCGAAGGACGCCCTTCGCTCTTACCGTAGCCCCTGTAATCGAACATGAAGCTGGAAACCCCGAGAGCCCTTTTCATCTCCACAGCCTGGTCCAGTCGGTCGGCGATGTTTCCCGCGTTCCCGTGCATCCACAGGACCACCTGATCTCCAGACGCGGGAATGTACCACCCGTGCAGGGAATTCCCGTCCGACTCGAGGTACACATCTTCAAAAGCCAATCCTTCGGCGGCAGGGGAGCTGTAAAAATCACGGGAAGGAAAGAACAAACCGCTCCTTTCCTGCCACCTGATCCACAAGAAAAGGAAAATAAAAATGACCAGAATTCCAAAGACAATATTCATAAGAATTTTCACCGATTCGGGACCTTCAAAATCCCATTAATGAATCACGATCTCTACGAGGTTGTCCTCCGGCAGGTACTTGCGTGTGACCCACTCCACATCCTCCGGGGTCAGAACCAGCAGCTGCTCCCTGTAGTCCTCTCCAAAGGTGTGGGTGAGACCCTGCCTGGTGGCAATCCCCAGGTAGTAGGCCCTGTTGATGGATGAAAGCATGCGCATCTGGAGTCTGCCGACAAGGCCGTTGATCTCCCGCTGCATCTCCTCAGGTGTCACCCTGGCCGCTCTTGCGGCCTCGATCTGCTCCCTGATCCCGGCTCGGGCCCGCTCGATCTTTTCGGGAGAGGTCCCCATGGAAAGGGTGAACACGGCCCTGCCGCCCACCTCTCCAAGAGAAGCGCCCAGTGAATAAGCAAGCCCCTCCTTTTCCCTCAGCTCCTCGTACAGGCGGGCATTGAGAAGTCTCGAAGCGATGGCCAGAGCCGGAGCGTCTGCCCGATCCATTTCCCCTGTCACTGCACCCACCGCCAGGGCCCCCTGGGGCTTGCCCAGCTCCATCTCCAGCAGGTCGGGTTCCAATGTCAGCGGTACGGGAGGAATATCAGCCTTCTCTCCTGCCGGAAGTTCTTTGAAAAGCTCCTCTACCAGGGCTATAGCCTCTTCTGGCGGCATCCCGCTTACAACAGAGATGATGAGGTTTTGCCCGGTAAAGTAGCCTTTGTGAAACTGGAGCAGGTCCTCTTTGGAGATCCCTGAGATGGAAGGTTCGGTGCCGTAGACGTCCCCAGCGAGTACCGGGCTGTAAAGCCTTTGTGCCAGGGCGCCGGAGGCCAGTGTACCGGGGTTGGAACTCCTGTAGGAGATATACTCAAGGATCCGGGAACGGGTCTCCTCAACAGCTTTTTCCTCCATAAGAGGGTTTGTCATCAGATCTGAAAGGAGGGTGACGGCGCTTCTGGCTTTATCCTCCACACACTCAAGGCGGATGTGGGAATAGAGGCGTGATGTGTAGAAGTCACCGAAGGGAACCATGGGGTTGCCTGCGGTAGAAAGAGAAATACCAAGCTTGCGAAGGGTAGCGTCTATATCTTCTCTGCTCTGGTTGAGGGTTCCCATGGGGAGCAGACGGTGCAGGAAATCAGCTATCCCTGTTTTCCCCTCAGGCTCCACGGCCAGGCGGTTCCTGGTCATGACGTGCAGGGCAAATACAGGGGACCCGAACCTTTGCTCTGCCACGACCCGGAGCCCGTTATCCAGCATAGCCTCGGCTCGAACCGGTCCCCTGGAAGCTGCATTATCCGGTCTCATGGACTCAGGTACGGTGAGAAGCGCAACAAAGGGGGCGTTCACAAGGTATTCCCGGGCCGCGTCGGCCAGGTCCTCATGGGTCAGGTCGTCCCACCTTCCGGAAGAGAAACCCTGTCCGGGAGAGCCTGCTGCCACCCAGGGTGCCTTTTCCATCAGATAATAGTGTAGTTTTTCCCTTCCCAGGACCTCTCCGGCCACCAGGGACTCCCTTGTCTGCGCTACCTGACCTGCGAAAACGTCCAGGGTCAAAGCAGCAGGGATCGCTTCGAGAAGAACCATTTGAGCGGCGGCCGGATCAGATCCGGACGGGAGAACTGCTGATATCACAAACCTTGAAAAGCCGTCATTGATGGAAAGGCCGGCGGAGACCGAGCGCGGCTGCATACCGGCGCCTTTGAGTGCCCTGTCCAGGATACCTTCCCCGCCGCCAAGGACTGCCGCCAACAGTTCCAGCGCCTGAGAGTCCGGCCCCCTTGGGTCGGGCCCGGTAAACCCGATCCTCACCCTGACATCAGGCATGGCACTGGCCAGGAAGTAGGTCCTTTCGGCCAACAGGGGCATCGGTTTCACAACTTCCGGTCTCGTACCACCCATGCCCACATCACCGAAGGAGACCCTGACCGCGTCCATGGCCTCGGTTGGGTCAAACCCTCCGTTTAAGAGCAGGATCATATTGTCCGGGCGATAGGTCCGGTGGTAGAAATACGCGATCTCATATTTTCCGGCAGACCGCACTGTGGTTTCGTTACCAAGGCCCGTAGCGGCATAGGAGGAGCCCTCATAAAGAAGGGATTGAAACAGCTCATCCTCCCTTGTCCCGGGGCGGCTCCGGGAGCGATTGATCTCCTCGGTCACCACCTCTTTTGCCTCAACTACGGCCTCCTCTTCTATCGTGGAGTTAAACAGGATGTCTGCCAGGATCTCCAGGAGCTTGTCGAGATGGTCGCGGTGGCCGACGACGAGATATCCCGTATAGTCGTCCCGGGTGAAACCATTGATATACCCGCCCAGGTCCTTGACCTCTCTTTGGATGAGTTCCTTCGTTCTTTTTTCGGTTCCGGCAAAAACAAGGTGCTCAAGAAGATGGGAGAACCCGCTTTTCGACTCATTCTCGCTAGCGTATCCGGTACGGACAAGAACAAGAGCAGCAACCACCGGTGTGGATGCTTCCCGCATGAGCCGAACATCGAAACCGTTCTTAAGGGTGGACATCCCTGACAGGTCGATAATTTCCGCCCGGGCGGAGCTGCTTACAACGGCGAATCCAGACAGAAAGAGCAAAACAAGGATCAGGCATTTTAATATATGTTTCAATGAACGTTTCCTTTCCATTCCACCAACCTTCTCCGCGGTGCTGCTATTCCATTTCGCCAGACCTTGGAGTTTGCAGAGGTATTCTTTCAAACTCCAAGGTAAACATACACATGAGCTCACCGGTCTGCAACTGCAAGTAAAGAAAGTATCCAGGATCCAGGGCTTGGTATGCTCGTAAGTTCATGCATGTGTAAAGAGTGAGTGCGAAAAGTCTGACGCCAACATGCCCATACGCTCCACGCATAAGTACTGCTCTCTATCGATAATCATTATCTGCACTCTGGACTTTACACCCTGCACTCTGCACTTATTCCGCAGGAGAAACCCCCTTGACACAGAGAGCGATTCCCTATATCAGGGTGGCGAGGGGAAATGGAGGATCAGTTTGAAGAACAAAATGCCGGATGAACTGAAAAATGAGATCACAACATACCTC
>JALHUC010000319.1 GCA_022865845.1 bacterium
CGCCTATGCTACTTCAACGAAAAGTGAAAATAGGGCAATTAGGAAGAAAAACAGGCATAGGCTGGTACAGATATGATGACAAGGGAAACAAGCTGGGCCCGGCCGATTGAAAAGGGGAATAAGAAATATGAGTGACAAGCTGGTAACGTATACCACAGATAACGCTATTGCTACTATTACTATTGATAATCCACCTATGAACCCTCTGACCACGGAGCTGAGAGAGCAACTGTTGGCTATTCTGGATGAGTTGGAGTCGAAAAAAGATGAGATAAGGGTAGTTATCCTTACCGGAAAGGGAAAGGCCCTCATGGCAGGGGCAGACATCAAGTCGTTTCCAGAACTCACACAGGAAAAAGCCAAGGCGAGATTAAAAAAAAGCAGGCAACTGTATCTGAAAGTTGAGGAATTTGAGAGACCGGTTATCTGCGCCATCAATGGATATTGTCTCGGTGCAGGGTTAGAGCTGTCCATGTGTTGTGACCTACGAATCGCCTCGTCCGAAGCCCAGTTAGGGCAGCCTGAGATAAATGTGGGGGTAATTCCGGGCGGTGGCGGAACTCAGCGGCTCCCCAGGTTGGTGGGCGAGGGAATTGCCAAGGAATTGATCTTTACGGGCCAATTCATCAGCGCAGAAGAGGCAGCGCGCATAGGTCTGGTAAATAAGGTTGTGGAACCAGAAAAACTCTTGGATGAGGCTATGAAAATGGCTAAGCTTATTGCCAGCAAACCTCCCTTGGCCGTCAGGGCGGCCAAGGAGGCCATTAATAGGGGCCTTAATATGACGCTCTCAGAAGGCCTCGAAGTGGAAGCCTATCACTGGAGCTATTTGTGTGGAACTGAGGACCAAAAGGAAGGTGCCAGGGCCTTTATTGAAAAACGGAAACCTGTATTTAAAGGTAAGTAATTAAATCCAGTACCCATTAAAAGAGGTATGGTAATAGCTGCGAAGTGCCTAAAGCGGGGAATCAAAAAAGGAGGTGTAAGGGCATTGAAGTTTTCAGTTTTTTTGGATGCGAAGGGAGGATATAAGAGAGGGGGTGATATAGGGTTTATAGAACATAGGTAGCCTTTTTTTATCTACTTCACCTATAACAAAAAGGAGGTAAAACAATGAAAAAATCGGCAAAAGTCTTTGGTCTTATTTCAATATATATGGCGGTTCTGTTTTCTACGGGCATTTTGTTGGTTTCCGATCAATCGGCAATGGCAGCAGACGAAGTAATTAGTTGGAAATGCCCGGCTCACTGGCCTATGGCCAGTTCCTCGTACAAAGACAGCCTGCAGGTAGTCGCGGCACGCCTCAAGGAACGCACCAACGGCAGGCTCATCATCGAACCCTACCCTGCTGGCGCCCTTTTACCCGGCAAGGAAAACTTCAACGCAGTAAAGCGTGGAATGGTGCCGATCGCCATCACATCCTCGGCCTACGACATGGCCCAGGTTCCGCTGCTGAATGTGGCCTCCGGACTCCCGCTGAACTTCGGCGAAGTATGGGAAGCGGCCTATTTTCACCAATGGCTCGGTTTCGAAAAGATGCTCAAGGGTGAGTTCGCCAAACACGGTCTCTTATACTTTACCGACAAGGTCTATCCCACTGAACTTTCCCTCAAGAAACCAGTTCGCAAGTTCGAAGACTTCAAGGGTTTGAAGCTGCGGTCTTCAGGTATCCTGCAGAAATTCTTGACGTCCATCGGCGCAGCTGCCTCCTACATGCCCGGCAGCGAAATCTATGCGGCCCTGGCCTCGGGAGTGATGGATGGGGCCCATTGGGGCGCCGTTCAGGGCAGCGCCAGCATGAAGTTCTATGACGTCAACAAGTACCATTTGCGACCGGCCCTCAACGTGGCTTCCACGGACATCTGGCTGGTGAATCAAAAGGCTTTTGACAAGCTGCCCAAAGATCTACAGGAGATCCTGACCACGACCCTCGAAGAGCAATTCTGGCTGCGCACCAATCAGTACATCTATCTGGAAAACAAGACCCTGAGCAAGGTCGTAAAAGAGCAAGGTGTGGAGCTCATCACGCTGCCCCCCGAGGAATACGCCAAGATGCAAACCGCAGCCCTCAAAATATGGGACGAGGTTGCCCAGAAAGGACCGCAGTGCGCCAAGGCGGTAGGGATGCTCAAGGACTTCAATCGAATGATGGGTCGAATCAAGTAGCAAGACCCCCGCATTAGCGGCAACCGAACCGTTTAACGCCTGCAACCGCAGGCCCATTCAGGACGCCTGGCCTGCTCCCAAGCCCGGAGTAAACTCCACCGGATCGGGACGGGCGCGGGTTGTCCCCGATAGGGAGAAAAGGGGTGCGCAAGCTGATAGCCGTTCTTGGATATGTGGACGCGCTAAACGATTGGGTGGGCAAGGCGCTGTCGTTCGGTGTCCTGTTCATGTTTTTCCTGGTCTTAAGCGAGGTCATTCGCCGTTACTTCTTCAATGCCCCCACCGTGTGGGGCAATGAACTCACCCAGCTGATTTTCGGAACGTAC
>JALHUC010000320.1 GCA_022865845.1 bacterium
CCCCTCCGGCAGTCAGACGGGAGGGCTGAAAGCTGTAGAAAAATTCTGACTGAAAACCCGGGGCGGTTTCCTTATTGAGGATGATGCCGTAGGTCTCCTCCTCTGAAAGGCTTAATTCGGTACCTGTTGCGCCATCCTCGAAATCACCACCGATCCGATAGCCCATGAAGGGGGTGATCTGAAAGCCTTCGGCAAAAGCCGCAACAGGCGTTAGAAAAAGCAGAAGACAGGCAGAAAGGAACAGGATGGTTGTCAGAAGGGTTCCGGATGATCGTGTTTTCATAGGCAGCGCTCCTTGTGGCAATTCGGGGGTAAGGGATCTGGGAGTTTTTTCCGCGCCCACGCCTGAGCCCACGCCTGAGCCCGTGTTTTGAATTCAAATTCCGGGTTCGGACTCGGGGTCGGGGTCGGGTAACACCGTTTACCGATCACCGATCACCGGTCACCTGATTTTTCCCTTTCCTGTAATCCTTCAAATGATCGAACAATTGCTCCCACTCATCTTCTGTGAGGGCCTTATTGACCTCGGTGTGGGACTCGGCAACCTTGAACTCGAAATCGAGCCATGCTTTCTCCATCTCTCTTATTACTTTCATGTAGTCTTCAGGCCCGGAGGCATAATTCACGTCCACAGTTTCGATATCCTTTGATGTCCCCACCTGCTGCTCCCTGAAGTCCGCTAGTGAGCGCTCCAGATCCCCGAGGACGCTGGCAACCCGCTGTTCACGGTCCACATCCTCGACGATCTGCACTACCGCCGTTTTGGTCTCGGCCAGGAAAGTTTCAACGTTGAAAGCAGGACCAACACCCCCTCCAAAAAATACCAGGTAAAGTGCAATTAACATCTTTTTTCTCCCTTATGATTCCTTGCAGAGTTTGTGATCTGATCTTCCTTTATTCGAGGACGTTCTATCTGACGAACTCGACCCCCTCGGTGAGTCTGCCCCACTCCTCCTCCGAGACCAGCTGCCTCATCTTGACCCGCAGATCCACAAGCTCAGTAACAGTTTTCAAACGCTTCTCGCTGTGTTTCATGAAGATCTTCTTGAAATCATCCTGTGTTGTATCAGGGTTTTTATAGGCCTTGAAAATCTTGTTTCTGGTCGAACCGCTTAATCCATCGAGTTTCTTGACCTGCTTTTCCATTTTGTCGGCGAGCTTGAGCACCTGCGCCTGACGCTCCTCGTCTGTGACGACCTCGGTGATCTTCGCTTTGAGCTGAAGTACTTTGGTGACCGCTGGCGAAGGACCGGGCGGTTCACCACCGCAGGCAAATAGGGGCAGGAGGGAAAGGGTGAGAAGGAGGATCAAGGGGTAACGGCGCATGGTCAGGCTCCTGATCTTAAAGGTAATACGGATATATTATCGTATAATATTTGTATGTATATCAAATTGTTTAGTAATTGCCTGAAACATCCCCCTGATTTGACCTATATCAAAAAGGGGGGGGTAGAGCTTGTAATCGGTTATCGGTAAAATCCCGAGCCCGAGATCGCGCCCGAACCCGCCTGCCCTGCCTGTCCACCGTAGCTTCAGCGAAGGGGGAAGCTTGCCTGCCATGAGTCCCGCCGTTGGCGGGATCGAGGGGAACTTGTCGAAGGGAACCCGGTATTGAAATCTTTTAAAACGCTTCCCCGAACCTCAGGTAGAAAGCGCTGGTGTCCTTTCCAGCCGCGAGGTCGAAGCCTACATTGATGCGCTGGCTTCGGGAGACCATGAACCTGAGGCCCCCTCCGTAGCTGGGCAGGAGGTCTGCCCCATCGAGTTCATCCACGCTGGGGGCCACCTCACCCATACCGGCAAAAGCGACCAGGCCCCACCGTCCGTAAAACTGGCCGCGGTATTCAAGCTGGGCCGATAACATGTTCCGGTCCCGGTATTGACCGGCCACATAACCTCTCAGGTTGCTCTTCTGACCGAAGGCGCACAGATCGAAATAGGGGACATCACCCGAAGAGAAACAGCCGTTGAGCCCCAGAGCCAGGACCTGATCCTCCCCAATCTGGACATAATGGCTGTATTCGGACTTCAAAGTCCGGTATTGGAAATCGCTGCCGAGATCAGGATCCGCAACGAAGGTGACAATGTCAAGGAGCGCGCCGCGGAACGGATGATAGCTATTGTCCCGGCTGTCAAGCCTGAGAGTGGGACCTATCCCGGAGGAGAAAGCATCCCTCTGACCTTCCGGGATGTTGAAGACGCCGCCGGAGGATATTTCGGGAGCACCGCTGGTTGTTTCCATCTGCAGAAGCCTGTAACGGACCCCCATGCGCAGATTTTTACCCAACCGAACCAGCAATTCGGGGGCAAACAGGTATCCAGCCTGATCCAGATCTATAGAGTCACCCACTTCTCCGGCTTCGTACCCGATACCGTAATAGGGTCTGGTCACATCGAAAAGCCCCAGAACCCCGTTCAGGTGTATGTGATCTCCCGGGAAAAGAGTCTTCTGGTTCACCCCCACCATCCATCCGCCGCCTCCCGCCCATGCGGCTCCAACAGTGGTGTGCGAACCTTCGACCTCTTCGTCCAGCTGATAAAGAAGCCGCGCCGCGGCGCCCACCCCGGACCCTATGGTAGGGTTGGAGAAGGCGACAGGTACGATGATCAGCCCGCGTTCCCTCTGAGACTCCAGCAGGTTCTCGATCTGGGACAACAGATCTATCTGCTTTTCAAGCTCCTCGAACTCCTCATCCTTGGCGAGGACCTGACCGATATTCACCATAAAAGACAACACAAGTGACAGGGACACAACAAGGAGTGCCTTTGAGGGGAAGAGGGGGGATTTTCTTTCAAGTTTTCTGAACATATTCTCTCGTTTAAAGACACACAAAAATCCTGATTGAGCCGTTTTGCCTGAACTGCATCCTGCCTCGAGGGTCCAGTGCCAAGTATAAACCACGAGATGCACGAATCACACGAAAGATCAGGAACAGGGGAAGGCCCGGATTTAAACTAATGGATTTACCGATGACTGATGACTGATAACCAATCACCAGAATTTTCTATCCCCCAGATACTTTGAGACTTCATACCTGAAACCTTTTCCACCCCGATGGATATTGTAATCCACCATGTTGGGCGGTATCCTTGAAAACGTTACCACTGGGCTACCAGCTCAGTGGCATAAATTTCCAGGAGGACATTAAATACATGCGTTCTGGTGAGAACGTCAACTCCCTAAAGGAGGCTCTTATGAACTTTTTCAAAACAACGATCCTTGGCGGGTTCATTTTCCTGATACCGTTTGTGATCGTCGTAGTCGTGGTGAGCAAGGCTTTTGAGATCATGCTGGCGATACACGCGCCTCTGAAGGCGTATATTCCTACGGGTTCCTTCAGGGGAATCGGCATTATCAACCTGGTGGTCATGCTGGCGATACTTCTTCTCTGCTTTCTCGCGGGGCTCATTGTCAAAAGCTCGTGGTCCAATAAAATGTACCATTCCCTTGATGCTTCCCTGTTATCCATCCCCGGATACACTTTCTTCAAGGGGCTTACAGGCAGCCTGAGCGGCCCAGAAGAGACAGCCAACAACTTCCTGCCCGTGCTTGCCCGGTTCGACGACTACTCGCAGATCGGATTCGAGATCGAGCGCACCGATGACAACGTGGTCGTCTATCTCCCCGGAGCCCCGAACCCTTTGTCGGGCTTTATAGCCTATCTCAATGTTAAACAGGTGAGGAGGCTTGAAATGAGCGTATCGCAGGCGCTCAGAAACATACGGAAGATCGGCCGCGGTTCAACAGGCTACAGCGAACTGGAACTGTGACTGAACCTTGGTTGCTGAAAAACAGTGGCGAGTGGCTAAATCACAATAAACCTTGGAAAAAACAATTATTTGGACAGGATTGACAGGATAAGGGTTGTACTCCTAAATCCCATTGACCCTGCCTAATACAATCTAGATTGCCGCGTCGTCACGCCGCTGGCGTGATGTTATCATTCACCCCCACCTCGATCCTCCCCCCTCAATAGGGGGAGGAAAAATTGGGAAAGTGACTATTTTATGCTCGCAATGACCTTCCTTCGCTTCCACCGTTGTTAAAGCTATGGTGGACAAGAAAGCTTCGGTGGGCAAGCAAGCCGGGTGCGGGGTCGGGCGCGGGCTTGGGTGCGGGGTTTTACTGATTACCGTTCACCGATTACCGATCACCAATCCGGGCTCAGACTCGGACTCGGGCTCGGTTTTTACCGATAACCAATTACCGATTACCGGACTCACCCCCCCTTCACCGCCCATCCCAGGAGCAGGATCCCCATAGCGGCGATCCAGCTGCCAGCCACACGGACCGCAATCCGCATCCACTTGGCCTTCAGGGAGACAACGAAACCGGCGACCAGGGCGATCATCACGAACACCGTGGCTGTGATGCCGACAAGGCCGAGAAATCCCAGATTTGCCTGGGCCATGACAGACCCGTTGAGGTAGCCGTGGAACAGGCCGAAAATAGAGATCAGGGTGATCATCACCCTCGGTGACAGATCCAGATCCGCCGCCACCAGGCCGCCCAGCACCAGGAACGACACGGTGGTCAGGTAGGGGTTAACCGCGGTTGTAAGGACAAGCCCCGCCAGGCCCCCGATGAGCCACGCGGCGGGGACGGCGAACAGGGTCATGCGTCCGTACCTGGCGCCGCCGAGCCCGGCCAGCAGGGCCACGGCCAGGGTGGGAACCAGGTCTTCTGGTGTCAGGGCCAGGTGGGAGATGCCGTCATAGACGGGGCCGAGGCCGGTGGTCACAAGGTGGGCGTGGGCCGGGGCCGCACGCAGAAACAGGATAAACCCGCCGATGATCCCGAAGATCCGTATCGAGAAGCAATCCTTAAATCTCAATAGAATGCCCCCCATAGGAAAAAGGCTCCGCCCAACGCTACCCCGGCACCGGCGATCCTCAGGGCAATCTTGCCTGCGGGCCAGCGGTGGATAAGCCCGATGGCGATCCCGATGCCGTGAAGGCAGCCCGTCGCCATCACAAACCCCATGCTGTAAAGAAGCCCGCTCTGTCCGACGGGAAGTTCGGTGCCGTGGGCGTGGCCGTGAAAGACTGCGAAGAACCCGACCAGTATCGCCGCCACGGCGATAGGAGGGCGCGCCTCGGACATGACCATAATGCCCAGGAGCACCGCGGATAGGGCGATGGCGACCTCCACAAAGGGGAGCGGGATACCCAGTAACCCGAGTACGCCCCCCAGGGCCATGACCATGGGGAAGATCACCGGCAGGAGCCACATGGCCGGGGCGCCCAGCTGCGCTCCCCAGAGGCCCACCGCCACCATGGCAAGGACGTGGTCCAGGCCAGAGACGGGATGGGACAGGCCGGTGAAAAATCCGGCGGCCTCTCCCCGCTCGATGTGGGCAAGAGCGGGCGTGGCCACAATGAGGGTGAGGAGGAGGATCAATGATATGATTAACCGTTTTTTGCTGTCCATGATCCCTTTTTCAAAATTAGATAGGATGTATAGGGTTGAAGACCTTGGTGATTGGTGATCAGTAATCGGTAACCAATAATCGGTTGAAAAAGCAATTATAGATAAAACCCACTGGACAGGAAATGCAGGTAATCTGTAATCGGTAAAATCCTGAAAGTCCGTTCACAAAAACAGGAAAACGGACTCTCTTCGTTCTCTTTAATTACCCTCTGTCAGATCTACTTAAAATTATGAAAACGAAACAAACAAAAAGATCAGTTATTTTATACTAGATCTTAAACGCTCTTACCGGTAACCGTTTACCGATTACCTGTTCTTCACCGATCACCGATTACCATCCTTTAACCGATCACCGGCTACCTGTTTTTCACCGATCATTGATTACCGATTACCAATCTTTCACCACCCCAACATTCCCAGCAATATTGCCGTCCTCTGTATCGTCCAGAACGCCCCCAGTGTCCCAACCGTGTATCCCGGCAGGGCCTGGACCCATCGCGGCCACAGGATCTCCAGGTTTCTAAAAGAGCGTTCAAGCAGCAGGACCAGGATCACGAAGCCGATCTGTCCCAGTTCGACACCCACGTTAAACAGCAGGAGCGCCAGGGGGATCTCTTTTCCGGGCAGGCCCATGGCTGTGAGCCCCGTGGCGAAACCGAAGCCGTGCAGAAGTCCGAAAGCAAAGGCCACGATCCAGGGGTGCCGGATGGTAAAGCTCGTCTCTCCCCGCCAGGTGCGCACGATCTCTGGCCCTAGAAACAAAATGGACAGGGCGATGGCGGCGTTCAGTGGCGGCAGGGGCGCGCTGGCGTAACCCAAAGTGGCGATGGCCAGGGTGATGCTGTGGGCCAGGGTAAAGGAAGTGATGGTTTTCAGGAGCATCCACCGGTTCTGGACGATGAGCAGCAGCCCCAGAACGAAGAGCAGGTGATCCACACCCATGAGGATGTGCTGGATGCCCAGCCTCAGGTAGCTTGCGGCCCGCTCCCCGGCCGACGACCCGCTTATGGTCACGGAGGTGGAGGTGGAGCGCAGCAGGTGGGTCTCTTCCGAACCGTCCTCGTGGTAGACGCGTACCATCACGTCGGTGAGGATCGCCTCGAGCCCCGCGATGCGGACGGTCTTGCCCCTCAGACCCCCCTCGCAATCGACGGTCGCCCTCGTCATGAGGGCGCCGGGAGTCATCTCTTTTCTCTTCCTGCCCGCCTGCGTGCACGACTCGGGCAGTACCGGGTCCATCTTGAGGATCATCTCGCCGCGGGCGGGCTGTTTCCAGAGGATGTCGTAGCGGTGAGGCGAGATCTCCGTGAACTCAAGGTATCCGGGGCGCGACTCGTGGGCCACCGCGGGGCTAGCTGAAAACAGTACAAGCAGTATCAGCCAGATCACGGACCGCTTCACAGGGCAGTCCTTCCACTTGCTTTGCTGTCCACTATTTCCGGCCGCTCGATGGTGATCGTGTAACGCTCCCGCAGCCGCTGATAGATCTTCTCGTTGGCGTCACGGCGGTGCTGGGCGATGAGGTCACGCTTAACCACATCCCGAACCTCCTCGAGATCCGGTACACGACTTTCTATTTTTTCCTCGATGAACACAAGGTGCATACCGAACCCGGACCTCACGGGGCCGGTCCATTCACCGGTCTGAACTTCCGACAGCTGAGCGGCGAATCCGGTCCCGAACTGCCTGTCCACATCGCCAGCGCGGAGGGACTCGAAGCTGTAGGGCAGCATCAGGGAATCGCCGTAAGGGGCTTCCCCCCCTGCTCCCTGTGATCCTTGCAGTTCGGTCAGGAGGAGGCGCGCGTCTTCCTCCAGGTTTTCTGTTCGTTTGTCCGGGTTCAGGTAGACGTGGCTGAAGGTGAACTGCGGTTCGATGCGGTAATTTTCAGTGTTCTCGGCCAAGTACCGGGTTAGCTGCTGATCGGTAACCTGGCTCTGGTCGGCCACATCCTCGAAGAGGAACGTCATCTTCTGGCCGAGGCGCCGCTTGATGATAGTGTCTTCCTTTTCGAGCCCCATGGCCAGGGCCTCACGGTAAAGCACCTCCTCCTTGATGTACGACTCGACCAGGCTCTCCATCTCCCTGGGCGTGGGCAGCCGCTGCCTCGTCTTTTCCCACGACATGACAAGGCTTTCGACGACCCCCTGCGTGACCACGATCTCGTCGGGGCTTTGTGATTCCTGGCCGCCAGCGATCTTAAAGACGAGAAAGAGGGCCAGGCCGATGAGAAGGAAGTGAACGAGGGGTTCCTTGAAGATCTTGCCTGCAGGTATTTTTGACATTGCCGATCCTCAGTGAGCAGCAGTGTAATAAGGATATGGTGTCCGGGAAAACACCTGCAACATGCCACATGAAGGGCATCCGCTGCAATAACACGAAAGAGGGATTGGGGAAAATCTGGTAATCGGTAAACGGTTACCGGTAAGAGCGTTTAAGATCTAATATAAAATAACTGATCTTTTTGTTTGTTTCGTTTTCATAATTTTAAGTAGATCTGACAGAGGGTAATTAAAGAGAACGAAGAGAGTCCGTTTTCCTGTTTTTGTGAACGGACTTTCAGGATTTTACCGATTACCGATTACTGATTACCCGTCTTCGTTTTTCAAACTCCGACGTGGCAAGCCGATTACCTGCATTTTTTTGACAGGATTTACAGGATTAACAGGATAAGGCTTGCGCTCCTGAATCCTTTTTTTGTCCCTCCGGAATAATTCTTAAGATATTAGTCCTTCCCGTGCCCGTGCCCGGTTTTTAGATCAAGAACCGGGTGCGGGCTCGGGTTCGGGTTTTACCGATGACCGATCACTGATTACCGATTACTGATTACTGATTACCGATGACCGATCACCGATTACCGGACCTACCGTGCGTACCCATTCGACGCGCTACGCTTGCTCAGGGTGTGTACCATATCGGACTCGTATAGGCCCGCTCCTGGAGGGTCAGTTTCGCCTCCTTGGGGATCACGGCGCCGAGGCGCACCTTGTCGTAAAGCACCCAGCGCGGGGTCGGGATCTCCAGCACGCGAGCGTAGTAGAAAGCTTTCTGCCCGGCGTCAAAATCCGGGTCGATCCAGACCGCGGCGAGCTCGGAGGCGCCGATGGTGTTTGTCCAGTTGGCCGCTTCCAGGTCGACGGTGTTGCCCACCGGCGTCTTGCAGCGGCCGTCTTTGTCGATCTTACGGCCATCCGACACCGCCACATCAAAAATGCGCTCGTGGGTCTTGTTCTTATTGTCAAGCCATCCCTTGATGATCGGGATGCGGTCAAGGTTGGCGCCGATTGGATCGCGCAGGGCATAGACCATAAAGGTCGGGGCTTTGCCTTTCGGGGCATTGGTCAGATCGCCGCCCATAGGCACGCCCTTTTCATAGCCGATGAACGCCGGCGCGCGGCTGCGCAGGTCATAGTTGTTGAAATCCCAGCCGCCGAAGAAACGCACCGCCATTCGCGGGCCGGTGGTGGCGTAGGTTTCCTTGCGCTCCATGGCGTCGAAGATCGCATGGCGCGTGTTCTCGCTCGCCCAAACCCCCTGGTAGCCGGAGGCAGACAACTCATAGCCTTCAATGGTGCCGAGTGCCGATTTGATAAAGGGATGCGCTGCCCGTGTCGCCGAAGGTTCGGCGCTGGTAGCTTTCCCGAAGAAGTTATCCTCCTCGGCCGTAGACAGACCGGTATGGCTGTCCGTCGCGCCGACCATGCCGAACTTGTAGGGGTTCGTGCCGAACTTCTGCTCGAGGGCGAGGCCGTTCTTCAGTGCCTCGCGTGCGTATTCCCGTTGCAGCATTTCATCCTTCTTGACCTCCGTGAGGTCCAGGTTGCCCTTGTCCAGGGTCTCGAAGTCAGCGAACTCGTCATTGGGCGACAGGACCGGGTGCGCCTCTCCGTCACCTTTTATCTGGGTCATCTCGTAGAGCGGCTCCCACTTGGCGCGCAGCTCCACATAGTTCTTGTCGACCTTGCCGCCGGCATAGGTATCCGTTAAGGGGAACATCCAGCCGTTGGAGAGGTTGCCGTTATGGGCAATTGCAAGAGACTGGCCGCCGGTCTTGGCCTCGTAGTCCGCCAGCCACTGATAGAGGTCCAGCGGGTCCTGAGTACCCAGGGGAGGCAGAGTGGTCAACGGCAGCACCTGGGAGGCCCGGTTCCCATCATCTCGCAGGATCACATTGCGGTGCAGGTTGAAGCCTTTGGGGACCGACGTCCACTCGAAGCCGATCAGGGCCGTGAAGCGGCCCGGGTCGTTGAAACGATCGGCGGTCTCGATGATATCCTCCCAGACACTGTCGTAGATCTTAGAGCCGGGAGAGTAGTCGTTGAGAAGTTTCTCGGGAACTTTCATCTGTGCAAAATGGGTGATCAGGTCGAACGCGGCCTTGCCCGCAGCCTCGCCACCTTTCTTGAAGCCTTCATGCCATTCCTTGCCCTTGGGAACCGCCAGCACATTGGGCGTCCCCTTCTGGATGTCAAACGCAATCCCCATCATGTCGGAATGGTCCGCGATCACCAGCCAATCGAGGGGCCGGCTCAGCTTTACCGGCAGCCCGGTCGACGACTTTATTTCTTCACCCCGTGCAAAGCGGTAACCGTCCTCGTGGCCAAGGATGCAGCCGAACAGCCCGGCATCGAGTGACACCCCGGTGTGCAGATGCGTCTCTCCCCAGAACACCTGGCTGGGGAAGGACCGCTGGGCGTAGGGCGAATAGGCCTTGCCGGGATAGAGTCCACTGATTGCTGCGGGACTGGGGCTTCCAATGTCCGACGCCAGGGTCGGGCCCGGCAATGTCAGTACCATCAGGAGACAAACAAACACTGTCAACGATCCTGTCTTCCATCCTGTCTTCGCTTCCATACCCTACCCCCTAATCCATGGCCGAAATTATACATTCTCAGTGAGTGCTGCTCAAATAATTCTGAGTGGCTAGCCTGCCCTGAGCTAAGTCGAAGGGTGGCTAGTGGCTAGAAATAAGATTAAACTAACATGATGTTCAAAAGCAAATTCTTTTAGGACAGAGTACACATTAGTTACATGATGTAACTTGCTTATTAAAATTTCTATAGATCCTGTTGATCCTGCTGATTTTATCTAAAATTGCTTTTTCTACCGATTACCGATTACTGATCACCGATTACCTGCATTTTCTGGACAGGATTGACAGGATAAGGTTTACACAAAAAATCATTTAATCACATCCAAACCCATTGACTCATCACAAATACAATATATATATTGTATTTGTGATGAACTGCTCTTCGAAAAGTTTCCCTGATCTCGACCTGATCAGGAAGAAACCCAGGGATTACATCGAATGGAAAACCCTGAGGCTTTGGGACCGCCTGCCAGCCTCCGAACGGGATACCCCCGGCTATCTGCTTCGCATGGCGCGTGAGAAAGCGGAATTGACACAGAAGCAGCTTGCGGAAGAACTGGAGACCACCCAGCAGGCGGTAGCCCAAGCCGAACGGTGGACATCAAACCCATCAATAAATTTCATGAAACGGTGGGCTGCGGCGTGTGGAACGCGAATCAGGATAGAATTGGAATAATTCAGGGTTTGTTAATCAGAAAAATCCCTTAGATGCTGTTGATCCTGTCTAAATTCCAGCGCTTTTAAAGCAACTGCTTTTTTGACAGATCTACAGGATAAGGCACGCGCTCCCAGGTCCCTTTTTTAACCCTCCGGAATATTTTTTGATATTCGTCCTTCCCGCGCCCGCCTGCCCTAAGTCCCGCTGTTGGCGGGATCGAAGGGCGCCCGGGTTTTAGTAACCGGGTTCGGGTTCGGGATTGCCATCCCATGCATATTGTCATCTTCAGAGCTGGACGGTATTCTTGAAAACGTTACCACTGGGCTACCAGCTCAGTGGTATAAATTTCCATTCGGACATTTAATTTATGCGTTCTGGTAGAACGTCCTCTCAAAAAAGGAGGCTTTTAATGAACTTTATCAAAACAACGATCATAGGCGGGCTCGTTTTCATGGTCCCTATCGTGATAATTGTAGCCATTGTGGGCAAGGCTTTCAGGATCATGCTAATGGTGGCTGCGCCTCTGATGGCGTATATTCCAACCGGCTCCATCGGCGGGATCGCTGTTGTCAACCTGCTGTTATTGCTGATGATCGTATTCCTTTGCTTTATCGCAGGCCTCATTGCCAGAAGCGCGGTAGCCAAAAGAATATACCGTTCCCTGGATGCCACCCTGCAGGCCATCCCCGGATACGCATTTATCAAGGGGTACACCGACAGCATGAGCAACACCGAAGAGGCAGGAAAAAGCCTTCTGCCCGTGCTTGTCCGGTTCGACGACAACGCGCAGATCGCTTTCGAGGTCGAACGCACAGGGGACAACGTGGTCGTCTATCTCCCCGGAGCCCCGAACCCTTGGTCGGGCTCGGTGGCCTATTTCCATGTTGAGAGGGTGAAGCGGCTTGATATGACCTTGTCACAGGCCGTCAGCAATATACAGAAGATCGGGCGAGGTTCAGCAGACTACGGCGAGCTGGAACTGTAACTGCACCTTTGTTGCTTAAAAGCAGTGGTTAGTGGTTAGTGGTTAGTGGTTAGGGAAAAGCCGGTGTCGGGTATCGGGGGCTGGGTGTCGGCAATGCTTTTCCCGAAACCCGAAACCTGACCCCTGAAACCCGACACCCCTTATTTTCCCCTACTTCACCAACGGCACTCCTGCAGCCAATTCCATCATGATAATGGCGTCCAGCTTGTTCTCGGTCTGGTAGTACTGGACCAGCTTCTTCGGTGTCAGGACCTTTTTGAAGTTCTTGACGTATTTCTTTTTGAGAGCGACC
>JALHUC010000321.1 GCA_022865845.1 bacterium
CCGTGTTTCCCCTTTCTACTTGTTACATTCTACTTTCTACTTTCTACTTTGACAGGGTCGCAAAAAGTCCATTATTGGCTTTTTGCTCCTCGGAAAGTGAAAAGTGTCATTTTCACTTTCCTTACAAATCAATGACTTACAACCGCAGTCATTGATTTGGGCGCCCATACGGGGCGCTTTGATGGACTTTTTGCGAGTCCATCAACTTTTCACTCTCCATTCAGCGCCACATCCCCATCAGCTCAATGACAATGATCCGCATGGCTATAGTTGCCAGCAGTGTCCTGTAAATGATTTTGAAAGCCCGCTCGCTGATCCGGTTCAACAATGTCTTTCCCAGGAGAGTTCCGACGACAACCATGATGCCCAACCATAGAAGGACCTGGCCGTTCTGAAGGACGTTGGCACCAATGACCATCCCGAAAAGGGGGATCTTCACCAGATGCCCTGCTGCCTGGCAGGCCGCCTTGGTCCCAACCAGCTCCTCCTTGGAAATGTCGCTGCGGAGGAAAAATCGAGCGATAAGAGGACCGGTGGCACCGAAAATGATCCCCAGGAGACCGGCGAAAAACCCGACGGGGGCAAAGATCCCGTACCCCCTTCCTTTTCCCTCCCCGTTCATCGGAAGGAACGCCATCACCAGGATGAAAACACCCATGGAGAGTTTGATAACATGTGGGTCGATCATTCTGAACACGTTGATACCGACGAACGCCCCCGGAACCATCCCCACGACGAAAAAGGCCACCACCTTCCACCTGATATGCCGGAAAAATATGATGACGCGGGTCCCGTTGCTCATGGAAGCAACCACCGCGTGCAGCGGGATTATGTACTCGGTCTGAACAACCGAAGCCATGACGGCGAGGATGAACGCACCCCCCGCCATGCCCATCATCCCTGAAACAGCGGAGCCTGCCAGGGTGCTGGCCATGAGGATCAGTAATGTGGAAAAGGATATATCCAGGGATCAGGCCCTCCGCTCCTCGATCGCCACTGGCCGCGGAGTGTGACCAGAGTATCTCAGGCGATTTTTTCTTTTTTGAGCTGCTTGTACAGCGTTCCGCCAAGGGAGCTTAGGACGAAAAGGGCGGAAAACCCGATAAGCACAGCCCCGATAGGGTCGGTCCAGAAGGTGCTGTAATCCCCACCGGACATGACCAGGGCTCTACGGAAGCTGGTTTCCACCATGAACCCGAGGACGACACCGAGTACCATGGCCAGCATGCTGAAACCCAGATACCGCATGTAGTAACCGATGACGCCGAATATCAGGAGGAGCATAGGATCGAACAGGCTGTGGTTGAGGGTGTAGGTACCGGACAGAATGAGAGCGTATATGACGGCAAGTACATAGGGTTTGGGCCTGTTAACCAGCCAGACACACTGGCGTATGGTGAAATACCCGATAACCAGCATGAACATGTTGGCCATTACCAGACCGCCAAAGAGACCGTAAACCACTTCAGGGTTGCGCTGGAATAGCTGCGGCCCCGGCGTCAGGCCATGAAGGAGCAGGCCGCCGAGGAGGATGGCGGCTGAGTTGGAACCGGGGATCCCGAAAGCCAGTACAGGGATAAGGGTGGTTGCCGTCACCACATTGTTGGCACACTCGGGGGCGGCCACACCCTCGGGGGACCCTTTCCCGAACTCTTCCTTGTATCTGGACCACCGTCTGGCCTCATTGTAGGAGATGAAAGAGGCGACAGTACCCCCCGCCCCCGGAACGATCCCCTCCACCGTCCCCACGATGATCCCGATGAGCTGTGGTATGCCCAGCCGTCCAAAGAGCATCTTCAGGCTGGGCAGTTTGATCTTGACGTTGGCCTCCCCCTTGGGCCACGGAGGCAGTCCGCACTGCTTGAGCATCTCGCTTACCGCAAACAGCCCCACCATGACCACGATGGGGCTGATACCTGTGATGAGTTCGGGACGGTCGAAGGTGAAGCGGTTGACCCCGGACATGGGATCGGCGCCCATGGTTGCGACCATCATTCCGAGGATACCCGGGATGAATCCTTTGACAAGGGAGGATTCAGACAGGCTCGCGATGACGCTCAAACCCAGCACCCCGATGCCGAAGTAGGCAGCGGGGCTAAACAGCAGGGCCACATCAGCCAGCCATCCGCTGAGGAAGATCAGGATGACGATACCGACCATCCCGCCGACCCAACCGGTGACGAGGGATATCCCCAGCGCTTCTCCGCCCCTTCCCTGGCGGTGCATCTCGTACCCATCGATGACGGTCACTGTGGCGGCGTTGGTACCGGGAGTGCTTATGAGAATTGCCGGAATGGAACCCCCATACTCTGCGCCCACATAGACGGCAGCCAGGAGGATAATGGCTACTACCGGGTTCATCCCGTAGGTGAAGGGCAGGATAAGGGCCATGCTGATGGATGGGGAGATACCGGGAAGGGCTCCACCTACAATGCCCCAGGCGACCCCGAAGGCTGCAGCGAAAACGGCCGGGGTTGTCGTGATCACATGCCAGGCTATTGAAAGACCTTCCATACCAGATTACTTTCCCGCCAGGAGCGCGGACCAGATACCTGCCGGCATGGGCGTCCTCAGGGCAATGACAAAGAACACCCAGAAAAAAACGCCACCCAACACAGCAGTGAGGAGCATTTTCTTCGAAACAGGCTCACCCTGGTAAAGGAGGGCCGCCGTCAGGAGAA
>JALHUC010000322.1 GCA_022865845.1 bacterium
CCCACTTTCGGTCTTGAACCTTAAACAACCCTTATTTATATACCCCCAAACAAGCAACACCTTCAGTTGATACCTGGGATCCCCCATGTTTAACCTTAAATGAGCCTTTACTTATTCCTTACTTACCCTTACTTACCCCCGGTCTCTGACACCGGGGGTGATACTGCGCTTCCCGGGTTTCACCAATGATGAAGGACCGTGATTCGTGATTGGTTAAGAGCTGTGAATCGTTATTCGTGATCCGCAGACCTAGTCCTACATACAAAAGTATCAATGCCTTTTCCCCGAGACTCCGACACCCCGACATATGAACCCAACCTCCAGATCTATGACCCCCCGGACACATTGTCCGAAATCCGGACAACTTTTTCAGTTTCCCAAGCCTCACATTCCCTGGCTTTCCAAACATACTATATGGATAGTTTAACGTTTTCAGATAGTTAGATATTCATAGGACATATGGCACTCCCCTTGCTCCTTATACCGCAAAGGAAAGGAGCAATAATCATGAAAATAAAAAGGAACAGGGAATTAGGGCAGGGGATGACGGAGTACATCGTCATCGTAGCCCTCATCGCAGTGGCGGCTATCGCGGTCGTCGGTTTTTTTGGCGATGTTGTTCGCAATCAGTTCTACAACATGACAGCGGCTCTTGCTGGCAGCTCTTCCAACAGTGATGTGAGCAAATTCGTTAAAAAAGCTGAACGGGAAAAAAACCAAAGAGGCATGGACGACTTCTCGTCCTCGTCCCAATAAAGGTCTTGGTTCGATGGCACTCGCGAAGACCATAAACTCGGGGCCGCCTCTAAACCAGAGGGGACAGGGAGCTGTTGAGGCCATCTTGGCACTCCCTGTCTTCCTCACTCTCGTATGCCTCGTCTTTCAACTTTTTTTCCTGGGCATAGCTCAAATCCAATTGCAGTATGCAGCCTTTTATGCAGCACGAGTCGGTGCCGTCCACGGCGCCGACCTGAACAGGATGAAGCAGACTGTCACAAGTATTTTAGGCCGATCCCCAGGACTGTTGTCCATATCACGGGATCACTTTGAGATCGAGATCATAGACGCCCTGGAAAATGAGGGAGTAAAAGCCGGACCTTCAGTTGAGCAGGCAGCAGACACTCCACTGATGGTCCGTGTCCATTGGCATTACCCTCTCACGATACCGCTCGCAGACGCATTTTCACGTAAGAACAACAAGTTTCCCGTCCTGGGAAGACCCAGTGTCCATCTTAAGGCCTCGTGGGCAATGACCATGTTCGGATCAATATCGGGGGATCAAAGCAATGCAAAAAGTCCACAGCCATAGCCGAAAAATGCGGGGTCAAACTCTGGTGCTGGCTGTTGTCCTCCTCAGCCTCTGCTCGACCTTGATGTTGGGGATGTTCCAGGTTTCCCTGGCTGTACAGGAAAAGATCCGCCTCCAATTGTCAGCGGACATGGCTGTCCTGTCCGCTCTGAACTGCCAGGCCAACGGTCTGAACAGTATTGCCATGGCTAACAGGGCCATCCTTGCAAACGATGCCATGGCCGGACAGATCAACGCCATGGTAAGCGAAGCGACATTTTACAGGAGGCTGACAGAAGAGTTCCAGAGGCTGCTACGCTTTATCCCTTACGCGGGGCCTGTCAGTAGTTTCATCTCGTCCGGCGCACACACCATTGAGAAGGTTATCAGAAAGGCCGCTTCCGTAACTCTCCCACTCACTCATTACTCAAATGTTGCATTGCGAAAAGCGCAGGAAACGGTTCGCATTCTCCTGCCTTTTTACTCCTTGAGAGCAGCCAGAGCCACACTCAAAGAAAACATGCCCCAGGCTCAAATGACTATCCCCAGCGAGGCCCTTGTACTTCGTCAGGCCAGGTCCTTACAGAAAAGCTTTACGGAGGTACAGCCGGGATCAGCTAACACGCTCAAGGCAAAGACTATGGATCGCCACACGCTGAAACGAAACTGGAGGATAAAGGTAGCAGGTCTATCCCCCGTAAAAAAAACCGGCGGCACTACGATCACATCGGATGAGCTGGTCGCTCGGGACAAATTACAGGTTAAGGTTTTCCA
>JALHUC010000323.1 GCA_022865845.1 bacterium
GAAGAATTAGGAAGTTGAACTATAGTAGGGCTCGCGATGAACCATTTTCGTCCTTCGTATTACGCCGTGACAAGCGAGGAGTTTATATCAGAATGTGACGATGGTGGACTGAGACAGCGGGAGATCGAAGGTAAAAAGGGACCCCCCCCGGGTTGCTTCTTACAGTTATGTTGCTGCCGTGCAGTGGCGGTGAGCATCAGTATGGGTACGTAATCCATCTCACCGCGCAAACGCTGACAGATCTCCAACCCGTCCATACCAGGCAGCATGAGATCCAACACTACCAGATCGTAAGCCTGGCCCTGGGCCTTGGCCAACCCCCCGATACCATCCGCAGCGATATCCACTGAATAGCCTTCATCCTCCAGGTGAAGCTTTACAAGGTGAGAGATATCCCTGTCATCCTCTACCAGGAGGACCTTTTTCACATCATTTATCGCCATTTTCTCAGAAACAGGTCCCTTCATGTGGATAAGTAAAGCACACCTAAATCACGAAAATATAACAACCCTGAAGCAGACTCCATTTCCGGAATCGCTGTTTCATCCGGGTTCTGCTCTACCGCAGGTCATCATCACCCCCCTGGACCGGCAAGACCCCGGTTCAGCCACCAGATGGCACCGTTGAGTGCCGCAGCATATAGAACCCAGACCAGGTATGGAACCAGAAGCAAAGCGGCCCACCTGCTGATCCTGACAAAAACAAGTGCAGTGACCAATATCAACAGCCACAACACAATGATCTCCATGAGCGCCAACCCGGGCCGACGCATTCCGAAGAAAAAAGCCGACCAGAACACGTTGAAGATCAGCTGTGTAAAGAAGATCAGCAGAGCAGGCTTGACGAGGGGAGCTTCAGGTTCCCGGTTCCATACCATCCAGGCTGCCACAGCCATGGTGAAATAGAGCACTGTCCAGACCGGCCCGAAGAGCCAATCGGGCGGGTTAAAGAACGGTTTTTCGAGACCTGCGTACCATCCCGAGCGGATGGCCGGCAAGGTCAGAAAACTGCTGGTAAGCTGGGCCCCCAGGCACATCACCAGAAAGACCACAAAACCGGCAGCGGACTGCAATTGCCCCTTCATTGTTGATACCCTCCCAAAAAGTCTTTTCGAGCTTTCTGCAGGGCGGTCACGCCTACGGCGTGATCCCCCGCCAGTCCCGCCGATGGCGGGACTGTTTGATGGACTTTTGCGAGTCCATCAAACTTCACACTCCTTTTTGTTGCGTTCTATGGTCCTGACGATCCCGTTGAACATGCCGTTAAAGACCAGGTAATGGAAAGGATAGACAAGGTACCAGTAAACCCTCCCCCATAAACCTATGGGATCGAAAACAAGGGTCATACGGACTTCGGCGCCTACCTCGTGAGGCCCCACTTCGAAATGGAGCCAGGCGCGCCCCGACATCTTCATCTCCGCGAAAAGAAGGAGAAGGCGGTTAGGGACGAACTTCTCCACACGCCAGAAATCGATGGCATCGCCTACCCTGATGTCGCAAGGGTCCCTGCGCCCCCTGCGCAGGCCGACGCCGCCCATAAAACGGTCCATGGCCCCCCTTATCTTCCACATCCAGTTGTAAGCATACCACCCGTGTTCTCCCCCCACACACTGGATGGGGGCGAACACCTCCTCAGGAGAATAGGGCAGGATCCGGTGATAGGAATCGACCCGCCTGGCGCCGAAGGGCAGACCCCACCAGTGATGTCCCGGGATGATGTCGGGAAGCGCGTCGGACCAGTGCGTCTCGGCGAACTGATGATCTTCCTTGGCCATAGCCCTCGACATGGCCTCCGTCAGCCCCATGGGCCTGACGGAAAAAACCTCCAGTGCCTTCGGGTCCTGAACTATGCTCTCGCTCCTGACCCCCACGATGAGCTGGCGCCCCACCTTGAAATAAAGGGGGGTTAAAAGGGACAGCCAGTGACTGGACAGGTGTGGTGTGAGGAGGGGGAAGGGAATGATAAGGCGGCGCAATCCCCTCTGGCAGGCGTACTCTTTCATGATGCCCTCGTAGGAGGATCTGTCCGCCCCGCCGATCTCGTAGATCGTATTTTCAGGTTCCGGCCGGTCCAGGGCCTCGATGAGATATTCGAGTACATCTTCAACTGCTATGGGCTGGGCCCTGGACCTTACCCAGCGGGGGGTTGCCATGACGGGCAGACGCTCCACCAATCCCCTCACCATTTCATAGGAAAGGCTCCCCGAGCCGATGATAATAGAAGCCTGGAACTCTATGGTGGGCACCCCCGATTCCCGCAGGGTGCGGCCTACCTCCTGGCGGCTGGCAAAATGGGGCGACAGCTCCTCTCCCCGCCCCAGGCTCCCAAGGTAGATGATCTGACTGACGTTGGCCGTAAGAGCGGCCTTCCCGAAGTTTGACGCCGCCTGCCGGTCCTTTTCCTCATAATCCCCTCCCCCTCCAAAGGAGTGAACGAGGTAATAAGCTGTGTGCACTCCATCCAGGGCATTTTCCAGCGATTCGGGGTCGAGGACGTCTCCGCGGACGATCTCTGTTCCGGGTTCGACACGGGAGCGCATATAGATTGGATGGCGTTCGAGGCACCGGACCCTCTCTCCCCTGTCCTCGATTTCTGAGAGGAGCCGTCCCCCTATGTATCCAGAGGCACCGGTCAGGAGAATGAGAGGTTTTTCTTCCATGTCAGATATCATTAGGACAGCTTCTTTCCTGCTACAAGGAGCTACAGCGCTCCGCCTGACCTGCTCCAGACGGGGACCTTACAGGATGCTCCGTTATGAAAGATCGACTCAATACCTGTGCAAAACTGATCACAGGGAAAAAAGGGACCGGAAAAGGCGAAAATGACTGCGAAAGGCCCCTTTTCAGTTCACCATGGATTCTTTCCTTTTACGCTCGACAGCCTTGATAATGCCTTTGAGCATGCTGTTGAACACAAAATAGTGGTAGGGAGACGCTATGTACCAGTTTAGCCTTCCCCAGATGCCCTTGGGATCGAAGACAGCCGTTATACGAACCTCTGATCCCTCCTCATGGGGAGCCACCTCGAAATAGGTCCACGCGCGCCCGGGAAGCTCCAGTTCCGAGAACAACAGAAGAAGGCGGTTGGGGATGAACTTTTCCACCCGCCAGAAATCAATGGCGTCGCCCACACGAAGATCGACCGGATCCCGCCGTCCCCTGCGCAGCCCCACTCCTCCCAACCAGCGGTCAAGGGTTCCCCTGATCCACCACAGCCATTTGTAGGCGTACCACCCGTGCTCTCCCCCGATACACTGGATCGGGGAAAAAACCTCCGAGGGAGGATACCTTGTAATCTTGATGTAGGAGTCCACCCGGCGATGCCCGAAGCCGACTCCCCACAGATGGAGATCGCTCTTGCTGCTGGCAAGGGCATCGGACCAGTGGGTGGCCACGAACTGCTGATCTTCGTTCCTAATGGCCCTTGAGATGGCTTCCGCAAGGCCCCTCGGCCTGACTGAGAAAGCTTCCATGGCTGACGTATCCATAACCACGCTGTCGCTCTTGACCGAAGCCACCAGTTTGCGACCCACAGTAAAATAAAGAGGCGTAACCAGAGCCATCCAGTAGCTCGCTGCCTCGGGTGTAAAGAAAGGGACCGGGATCATGATCCTGCGAAGTTTTCTCTGTTTCCCGTATTCCTTCATGATCCCTTCGTAGGACACCTTGTCCTTTCCACCGATCTCGAATACGGCGCTTCCTTCCAGAGGCAGGTCCATCGCCTCCAACAGGTATTGGATGACATCTTCCACGGCG
Organism: bacterium; assembly: GCA_022865845.1. Classification (GTDB taxonomy): domain Bacteria; phylum BMS3Abin14; class BMS3Abin14; order BMS3Abin14; family BMS3Abin14; genus JALHUC01. Next base: position 3,756 of record JALHUC010000323.1, read on the forward strand.
ATGGGCTGGGCCAATGATCTAACCCACTTGGGTGTGATCATGAGGGGAAGGCGCTCAACCAGCGTCCTGACCATTTCGAAGGAAAGGCTCCCCGAGCCGATTATGATGGAAGCTCGAAACTCAACCGTGGAGACTCCACTTTCCCTGAGGATACAGCCTACCTCCAGGCGACTGCGAAGATGTGATGACAGGCATTCCCCATGGGCCAGACCTCCCAGATAGATGATCCGCTTGACGCCGGACAGGCGGGCGGCTTCAGCGAAGTTATTGGCCGCCTGGCGGTCCCGCTCCTCAAAATCCACGCCAGAACCCATGGAATGTACGAGATAGTAAGCCGTGTGGACACCATACAGAGCCGCGCGAACAGAACCGGAGTCCAGCAGGTCGCCATAGACCACTTCCGTCCCCGGTCCGACCCGAGGCTGGAGGTACGAAGGATGTCTGACCGCACACCGGACACGCTCGCCCGCCTCCTCAAGGAGGAGAAGTAGCCTGCCACCGATATAGCCGGAAGCACCGGTGATAAGGATCACCCGTTCATCCTGGACCCGGCTGTCAGTTATCACGGTCCCGTTTTCTCCCGGGGGATCCCAGCCAGCCTCTCCGGCGGAAAAACAGCGCCATGGCTCCTCCTATGACGGCGATGATCGCCCAGAAGAACAGATAGCCGTATCTCCAGTTCAGCTCAGGCATGTTCCACGGAGAGGCATCCGGGTTAAAGTTCATCCCGTAGATCCCCGCGAAAAAGGTCAGGGGAATAAAGATCGTGGCAATAATGGTCAGAACCTTCATGATCTCGTTCATTCGGTTACTCACCGAGGAAAGGTAGAATTCCATCAGACCGGACGCCATGTCCCTGTAGCTTTCCACCATGTCGATGATCTGTATAACATGATCATAACAGTCCCTGAGGTACAGGTTGGTCTCTGGCTGAACAAAATCGCTCTCTCGCATGAGGCTGTTGACGGTTTCCCTCGTAGGCCACACGGTGCGCCTTACCTCCAGCAGATCCCTTTTGACCCTGTGAATAGAGGAGACGGTCTGACTGTCGGGTTTTTCCAGGATGGAGTCCTCCAGCGTCTCCAGTTTCTCCCCATAATCCTCCAGAACCGGGAACCATCCGTCGATTACGGCATCCAGGATGGCGTAGGCGAGATAGTCGGCACCTGACCGCCTGATCCTCCCCTTCCCTTTCCTGATCCTGTCTCTCACCGGATCGAGGCAGTCACCCACCCTCTCCTGAAAGGTCACGATGAAGCCGTCGCCAAGAAAGATGCTCAGCTGCTCTGTTTCCAGGACCCCGTTTAAAATGGAAGCCATCCTGGCGACAACAAAGAGGTTATTGTCGTACACATCGACCTTGGAGCGTTGGTGCACGTGAACGACATCTTCGAGGGCAAGCTTGTGGATCTGAAATATTTCCGCCAGCTCCAGGAGGATGGCGCTGTCTCCCAGGCCATCCACGTTAATCCAGGTCAACGGCCAGGCTTCCATAAAGGCAGAAAGCTCCGTGGTTTCCGTTATCTCTTTCTCTTCCATCTCCTCCGGGGAATAACCGATGATGTGGATCTTTGGAAAGGGAGCTCCGGGATCGACCTCAAGGGTTCCGGGAACGGCCCCCGGGAGGGTCTGACGGCGAAAAACCGTTCGTTTCTCTTGTCCTGTTTTTCTATGATTGCCCATAGACTCTCTCCCCATTGTCACGACCAGACAGCATATTGCCCATGAGGCGATTCCCACGGGCACAATATTATTGTATCATGACAAATCAATGCAACATAATCCCGCAAGATTCAGACAATTAGAGGCAATGCCTCTGAAGGGAAAGATCTGATGCCCCAAATAGATGAACTTGGCGCCTGGTTAGTCCCTGCCCTGTTTTTGTCCGGGGGCCTGCTCCTGGGCATAGTGGCTGAAAAGGTCATTCTCCCGTTACTGCTCAAGGCTTCCAAGAGAGTTCACCTGGATTCAGCAAGTCTCGTCATGCGCTCCATCAAGGGGATGCTCATCCTGTGGGGTTTCCTGGCGGGTATGATGGGTGCTCTTTCGGCAATTGCTCTGAAACCTGATGTCGCCAGATTCCTGGGACACGTCCCGGTGGTCCTTTTTCTGTTTTCACTGACGGTGGTCCTTGCCAGGATTTCCATTGGCCTGTTCGATCTCCAGGCCAGAAAAGGCAAAGGTGACACACCCACAATCTCCCTTTTCGGGAACCTGATAAAGCTGGCTGTCTATATCCTCGGGATCCTGGTCATTCTTCAATCACTTGGGATCTCAATTACTCCGGTCCTGACGGCTCTGGGGGTTGGTGGTCTTGCGGTGGCCCTCGCCCTTCAGGAAACCCTCTCAAACCTTTTTGCAGGCCTCCAGATCATCGCTGCCCGGCAGATCAAGCCGGGAGATTACATCCATCTTGAAACCGGGGAAGAAGGGTATGTCGCCGACGTGACCTGGCGCAACACGACCATACGGGCTATCGCCAACAACATGATCATCGTTCCTAATTCCAAGCTGGCCTCGACCATCCTCACCAACTTTCATCACCCCGTGAAGGATCTGCTGGTGTACGTCAATGTGGGTGTCCACTACGACAGCGATCTGGAGCACGTTGAACGAGTGACCATCGAGGTGGCCGAAGAGGCCCAGGCCGCGGTGGAAGGCGCCAAAAGGGACCACAAACCAAAGGTTCGCTACAACGAGTTCGGCGACTCAGGTATAATTTTCAGGGTCATCCTTGCCGCAGATGAGTTCTACGACAGCTACGAACTTACCCACCAGTTCATCAAGCGCCTGAAGGGAAGATATGATGAGGAGGGGATAACCATCCCGTTCAACATGGTGACCCTGGATATCCCGGACAATCCCAGGTTGATTGTTAATTTGGCGAAGGATGTATCGGATACGACAGAAAACCTGTCTGATTAAAACCAGGAATCTGAATCCAAGCTTATAACTCACTTGTCCTAAATGCGATTAAAGCATCTCGCGCCCGCTCGTTTCACTTGCTAAAGACGCAAAGACAGCAAAGAACGGCTGAAGTTCAGGGAAATTTATCTTATAGTTTTTTATGATCTTCTTTGCGCCCTTGGCGTCTTGAGTGAGTCGCGCTCCTGGCGTGACGAACGGGCGAGAGGCCAGCCCTTTTCTGGTATCTCACCAGGATAATTTCATCCCACCATTAACAATACTATTCCTTGCACCACACCTATAACCGCCCCGGTGATGGCCCCAACCACCTGGATGTGACCGAACTCTCTTTTCGCAACGGCCATGATAAGGTCTTCCATAGCCTCGGTCTCAAACTCCAGGACCTTTACCCTGACGATCTCCCTGATGTCCACCGATTCTCTCAGCTTGCCTGCAAAGCGTTTACCATGTCCATCGATGAACCGGACCACCTCCCGGCTGAGAACCTCCTGCAGGGAGGGAAAAACAACCTTATTCCAGGCCTGTGAAATGCCCGGGATCTTTTCTATGATCCCGCCCGGTCCGCGGTCGTGGAGGACCTTTCGTATGAGGCTGTCCACCTCATCGTGCCAGTTCACACCGCTCATGGCCTTTTCCAGGTCATCCTGAGTCAGAAGGCTGTTTTCCACCGTATCAGCAATACGCTCCGCCAGTTGAGCGTGCCTGCTTGGGATAACCCCCTGCAGGGACCACCAGAATATCCGTACCGGTTCCCTGGGACGAAACAGCATGAGAATGGCCAGCCAGTTGGTGAACCCACCCACGAGGGCTCCAACCAGAGGAAAGATGAGAAAATAGAGGAGGGGAGGCATGGGTGGGATAATACTAGGGATAAAGAAGAAGGGAAAGCGGTACCCAGTTACCCAGGATGGAGAACCTGGATCGGGATGTCGGTGTGACGGTGTGTCGGGGGAATAACCTGGAACTTGGAACCCGGAACCTGGAACTCCAGCCGCAGGCTGGCGTCTGGGGTTTGGAGTCAGAACACAGAACGCAGGACGCAGTAGATCTTGCGAATTGACGACCGAGCGACCTAGCGACTTGGCGAAATTACTATAAACGTGAACGTAGAACAGGGAAGCAGTGTAGTTTACATAGGTGACATGAGAATAAGGTAAGAGGGCAGGACCTAACCCCATTGCTTGTACGGATTACGGTTCCCTATTCCCTATTCCTCCTTCGTCATTCTTGCTCTATACCATCTCGCCAGCCTCTCGGGGCTCACACCCATCATGTAAAGCCAGGTCACAACCTGGTTCACCAGCGTGACTCTCCAGATCCCGTGCTGCTCCCATTTCCGGGAAGAAGTGGTGACAAACAGGGGAATAAGGGAACGCTTGCCCACCTTTCCCAGCCGCTTCCACAGTTCGTAGTCTTCCATGACAGGCTGTTCAGGGTAGGCTCCGGCGCGGAAAAACGCCTCCCGGGTAGCGAAGATCGCCTGGTCACCAAAAACAATGCCCAATCTATAGGTGCGAAAGTGCACCGCGTTCTCGATAATGTTCATGGAAGCTTTATCGCTGTCTGTACCAAAGAGAAAAGCGCCTGCCACAGCACCTTCCAAAATGGCCTCCCTCACCCGATCCTCGAACCGATCCGGAAGGTGCGTGTCAGCGTGGAGGAAGAGAAAGATAGCTCCCGAGGCTGCCGACGCCCCGGCGTTCATCTGGACCGCCCGCCCTTTAGGTGATTGGACGACCTTGACCCCGGCTTTCTCACAAGCAGCCACAGTTCCATCGGTGCTCCCCCCGTCAGCCACGATGATCTCCACATGGGTTTCCCTAAGCCAGCCGAGCAGATCTTCGATC